>VFKM01000056.1 GCA_009885545.1 Flavobacteriales bacterium | reverse complement strand
AATTCCAACAGCTGGGATTACAAACAACACAGGAACAACAGTTCTTACATGTACACAAACATCAATTAGTGTTACAGCAACTGGAGGAGTAAGTTATGTTTGGGACAACGGTCTTGGATCAGCAGCAGCTGGAACGATCACCGCACCTGGAATATATACCGTTACTGCAACAGCAGCGAATGGTTGTACTGATACTGAGTTCATCACAATTACACAGAACATTGTAACACCAACAGCTGGAATTACCAACAATACAGGAACAACAGTTCTTACGTGTACTCAAACGTCAATTAGTGTTACAGCAACAGGAGGAGGAACATATAGTTGGGATAATGGTTTAGGTTCATTAGCAAGTGCAAGTATCACAGCACCTGGAACATATACCGTAACTGCAACAGCAGCGAATGGATGTACAGACACTGAGTCGATCATCGTCACTCAAAATATTGTAGCACCAACGGCAGGTATCACCAACAATACAGCAACAACAATTCTTACTTGTACTCAAACCTCAATTAGTGTCACAGCTACAGGTGGAGGGACATACAGTTGGAACAACGGTTTAGGATCTTTAGCTAGTGCTAGTATTACAGCACCAGGAACATATACAGTTACAGCAACAGGAGCAAATGGATGTACAGACACTGAGTCAATTATTATTACTCAGAACATTGTAGCACCAACAGCTGGAATTACAAACAATACAGGAACAACAATTCTTACGTGTATTCAAACTTCAATTAGTGTTACAGCGACAGGTGGTGGAACATACAGTTGGGATAATGGACTAGGTTCACTAGCTAATGCAACTATCACTTCAGCTGGAACATATATCGTTACTGTAACAGGAGCGAATGGTTGTATAGATACTGAAACTATTATTATTACTTCAGATCCAGCAATTCCAACAGCTGGGATTACAAACAACACAGGAACAACAGTTCTTACATGTACACAAACATCAATTAGTGTTACAGCAACTGGAGGAGTAAGTTATGTTTGGGATAATGGTCTAGGTTCATTAGCAAATGCAAGTATTACAGCACCTGGAACATATACCGTTACTGCAACAGCAGCGAATGGTTGTACCGATACTGAGTTCATTACAATTACACAGAACATTGTATTACCAACAGCTGGAATTACAAACAATACAGGAACAACAGTTCTTACGTGTACTCAAACGTCAATTAGTGTTACAGCAACAGGAGGAGGGACATATAGTTGGGATAATGGTTTAGGTTCATTAGCAAGTGCGAGTATCACAGCACCTGGAACGTATACAGTTACTATAACTGGAGCGAATGGATGTACAGACACTGAGTCGATCATCGTCACTCAAAATATTGTAGCGCCAACTGCGGGCATCACTAACAATACAGCAACAACTGTTCTTACGTGTACACAAACCTCAATTAGTGTGACAGCTACAGGTGGCGGGACATACAGTTGGAACAACGGTTTAGGTTCTTTAGCTAGTGCTAGTATTACAGCACCAGGAACATATACAGTTACAGTAACAGGAACGAATGGTTGTATTGACACTGAGACAATTATTATCAATCAGAACATTGTAGCACCAACAGCTGGCATTACCAATAATACAGGAACTACAATTCTTACATGTACACAAACCTCAATTAGTGTTACAGCAACTGGAGGAGGAACGTATAGTTGGAACAACGGTTTAGGTTCATTGGACAATGCTAGTATAACGGCACCTGGAACATATACTGTTACAGTAACAGGGGCAAATGGTTGTGTCGATACAGAATCAATCATAATCACTCAGAACATAGCTTTACCAACAGCTGGGATTACAAACAACGCAGGAACAACAGTTCTTACTTGTACACAAACTTCAATAAACGTTACAGCAACAGGTGGAGGGACTTACAGCTGGAATAATGGTTTAGGTTTGGCGGCGAGTGCAAGTATTACGGCAGCTGGAACATATACAGTCACTGTAACTGGAACGAACGGATGTATTGATACAGAGACAATTGTAATTACTTCAAATACAGGAGTTATAAGTCCTATATTAACAATAGTACAACCAACTTGCGCATCTCCAAACGGGTCAATTAATGTGACGAATCCAATAGGAGCATCTTATCAATATAGTATTGGCGGGGCTTATCAGGCAGGCTCATCATTTGCAGGTTTAGCGCCTGGCTCTTATAACGTCACTGTTCAGAATATTACAAATGGATGTATTTCCACTGCAACAATAGCTGTAATAAACCCTGCGCCTAATGCTCCAGTAATTGCGCTAGTATCGCAAACAAACATTGATTGTGCTGGTCAAACAGATGGAGAAATTGTAGTAAATGTAACTGGTGGCCAAGCGCCATATACAATTGGTTGGACTCCAAATGTTGGAAGTGGAACAACTATTTCGAACTTAGCGGCTGGGTCTTATACAATTTCTGTTATAGATGCTGGAGGATGTGCAGCAACTGCTACATATACCGTTACATCGCCAAATGTGCTAGTTATCACAGGTATTGCTAATGATGTTGATTGTGGAATTTCATTGGGTTCAATTACTACTTCAACTACAGGAGGGACAGGTGTCTATACTTATCTTTGGTCACCATTAGGTCAGTCGACTTCTAATATTAGTGGTTTATATACTGGCAGCTATAATGTAACAGTCAGTGATGCAAATGGGTGTTCTACAACTGCAAGTTTTCAAATTGGTCTTTCTGGAAATCTTGATATAACTGCAACGCAAACTGCTATAAACATTGATGAAGGAGAATCAGTTGACCTTACTGTAGATGTAAATCCACAAGGAACAGGTTTTGTAAGTTATGTTTGGACTCCTTCAACTGGATTGAACTGTAACGATTGTCCTAATCCAATAGCAACACCGAGTCAAACTACGACTTACATTGTTACTGGAACTGATGCGGCAGGATGTGCTGACACGGCTATGCTGACAATTTTTGTTGAGCAATTCTGTGATGATTTCTTTGTACCGAATATATTCTCACCTAATGGATCTGGACCTGAAGCCAACGAACAGTTGTGCATAGTTGGAAGTTGTATTATTGAATTGACTTATCAAGTATTCAACCGTTGGGGAGAAAAAGTCTTCGAAACAACAGGTCAGGAAGTTTGTTGGGATGGAACGTGGAGAGGTCAACCAGTTGGAACAGGAGTGTTTGCTTATAAGCTTTCTGCTGTAAAATCAAACGGTGAGATTATTGAAAAGAGTGGAAATCTTACTGTAGTTTACTAAAAGATAAATATTGTAACATGAAAAAAACAATGATTATAAAAAATATTGTATTGCAGATTTTTGCTATAAGCATATTATCTGCGGTTCATTCACAAGATATTCATTTTTCACAATTTGAATATTCACCTATGACATTAAATCCTGCTTTAGCGGGAGCTAATTCGCCAATGGGAGCATCTTTGAATTATAGAAATCAATGGAATAAAGTAGGGGCTGCTTATCAAACGACAGCTGCTAGTTTTGATTCTCGGTTCAATGAAAATAAAAGAGGAAAGAATGGTATAATCGCAGGTGGAATTAATTTTTACAACGATAGATCTGGTCAACAGCGGATGTCAACCAATATTATTACATTAAATCTAGCTTATCATCTAATCATAAATAGAGAATCTACAATTGGTTTAGGATTGTATGGAGCATATGGACAACGTACATTTTCATCAAATGGTGCACAATGGATGAGTCAATACGATGGAATAGCTTATAATCCAACTTACGCAAGTGGAGAAGAATTTAATTCCCCTTCATTCAGTATGTTCGATGTTGGAGCTGGATTGGTATATGTGTACAATATGAAAGGAGGATATATGACTCAAAATATTCGTAAAAGAATTAATGTCGGGGTTACGGCATACCATATTAATCGACCTTATTTTTCATTTATTGACCACGAAAGCGAACGTCTTCCTATGAGATATTCAGTGTTTTTTAATGGTGACTTTGGTATTGAAAATACACGAGGAGTTGTTCAGCCAGGACTTTATTATCAACGTCAGGCTGGTCACCAAGAATTAATGGTCGGTTTCAATTATGGCTATCAATTACATGAAGGCTCAAGAGCGACTGGATTTACTAGACCAATGACTTTTTATTTAGGGTTTTACTACCGTTTAAAAGATGCATGTGTTGCACGAGCAATGTTTGAATATGACTTATTCTCATTAGGTTTTGCTTACGATATCAATCTTTCTGATTTAACACCTGTAACAAAAACAGTAGGTGGTTTTGAATTATTTATGCGCTATAATTTTGGAGATGGCGGTGGATTTAGAGGAACTAGAAAAATTAATCACCACAGATTTTAATTATTGGATTTATCTCAATTTGAGATAAATCCAATTGAATTATTTTTGAGAAGTTCTTCTCTTTCTTTCCTTCATAATCAAAGAAAGTTCTCTTCCTGTTTGTCCAGCTACAGATGTATTTTCATCTGCTCGTCTCAATAAATAAGGCATTACTTCTTTAATTGGGCCGTAAGGAACATATTTTGCGACATTATATCCTTCGTGTGATAAATTGTATGAAATATGATCACTCATTCCTAATAGTTGTGCGAAATAAATGCGGTTGTCATTTTTTGATATTCCCTTTTTTTCCAAAAGATCTATTAATGTTAAAGCACTTTGTTCGTTGTGAGACCCTGCGCATAGTGCCAAGCAATCAATGTTTTCAGCGATAATTGCAAGTGCTTTGTCAAAGTCATTATCACACGTTATTTTGTCCGGTTGAATAGGAGATGGGTAACCTTTTTGTTTAGCGCGTTCACGTTCTTTTTCCATGTATGCACCGCGAACTAACTTTATCCCGTAATGAAAGTTTTCTTTTCTAGCTGTTGTTATTTCTTGATTCAAATAATCAATTCTATCATGTCGATACATCTGTAATGTATTGAAAACAATAGCTCTTTCCCTATTGTATTTCCGCATCATTTCTACTGTGATACGATCAATTGTATCTTGAATCCAGGACTCTTCAGCATCAATGAAAACAGAAACGTTATTCTTAAAGGCTTCAGAACAAATTTTATCAATTCGTGATATTGTTGTGTCAAGTGCTAATTTTTCTTCATCAGTCAAAAGCGCAGTTAGTTCATTTGCTTTTTCTAAAATAGAAAAACGAGAAATACCAGTTACTTTGAAAACTGCAAAAGGAATATTTTGATTTTCTTTGGCTGCATATATTGTAGAAATTATTTCGTCAACAGTTGCATCAAAGTCTTCTTCACTTGTTTTTCCTTCAACAGAATAATCTAAGATTGTCCCAACACCAAAATCACCTAGAACAGTTATTGTTTTAGAGCAATCTTTAATTGTTTCTCCGCCACAAAATTGCTTAAATATCGTTTTTTTAATTATACCTTTTATAGGTAAACCAATTTTTAGAGCAGTATTAGTGAACCATTTACCAACCTTAACCATTGTCGGGCTGCCAATGATTTTAAACAACCAATAGGCTCTTTTTAAATCAGCATTCGATTTTATTTTGAATGCTATTTCTGTATCGTCAAAAGAAATCATAGGGTAAAATTAATTGCTTTTATTTCATATTGGTTAATTATGACCTAGGATTATTTATTTTTGTTGAAAATTAATGAATTCCTATTTATGAATTTATTCACTTCTAGCAGTTATTCAATTGAGGTCGGGTCTATTTTAGATTCTTCTTTGAATGAATTATTGTTGAAAACCTATTCAAATTCTAAAGTAATTATTATTGTAGATGAAAATACTCACGACTTCTGTTTGGAGTATCTTTTAACGTCTTTTGATTCACTGAAAGAGGCTGAAGTAATGCTATTACCTGTTGGAGAAGAAAATAAGGTAATGGAAGTTTGTTTTCAAGTTTGGCAGGCTTTGACAGATTATCAAGTTGAAAGAAAAGATTTGGTAATTAATCTGGGTGGTGGCGTAGTTACAGACATGGGTGGGTTTATTGCTTCAATTTACAAAAGAGGAGTTGATTTCATTCATATTCCTACGTCCTTGTTAGGAATGGTGGATGCCTCAATAGGAGGGAAAGTTGGAATTGATTTAGGTCCTTACAAAAATCAATTGGGTGTTTTCTCTCATCCTAAGAAAATATATATCGATACGATCTTTTTAGGGACATTACCTGAGGAAGAATTATTGAACGGTTATGCTGAGATGATAAAACATGCCCTTATTAATAATAAAGCTCAATGGGACCATCTAAAAAGTATTTCATCCATCGGTCAATTGAAAAATGAATCTATGATTCTTGAATCTATTAAAGTGAAATTTGAGATCGTCCAAAATGATCCTTTGGAAAAAGGAGAACGAAAAAAATTAAATTTCGGACATACTATTGGTCATGCTATTGAAGGTTTTTTTATTGATACATCTCCAGTTTCTCATGGGCATGCCGTAGCTATCGGAATGCTTGCAGAGGCATATGTCTCATTGAAAAAAGGTTTATTGAAATCGGATGAATATTATGATATTGAGTTATTGTTGACAAGTAAATTCCCAATGATTCAATTGGAAGAGGAAGCAATTAAAGAGATATTACAAATCGCTCAACACGATAAAAAGAATGAATCTGGAAAGATACTATGTGTTTTGTTAAATGAAATTGGAGAATGTTCCATTGATATTGAAATTCAGCATAAAGAAATTGCAGATGCCTTATTTTATTTAAATAAGTTTGCTATTTCCTTAAATTAATTTCTCTTTAAATTAATTAATTTCGATTTAATTTCTTCTAATTTATTAATAAGACTTTCATTTTGAAGGGGTACAGAAGCTGTTTTTATTGCAGTTCCTTTTTCTAACAATACTTTTTTCGCACCTTCCAACGTATAGCCATTTGTTTTAACTAAATTATAAATCTTGTTAAAATTTTCAATGTCCTTTGGGGTGAACATTCTATTGCCTTTCTTACTTTTTTTAGGCTGAATTAAATTGAATTCTTTTTCCCAAAACCTTATTAGGGAAGCGTTCACGTTGAACATGTCAGACAACTCACCGATGGTGTAGTATAGTTTTGTTAGCTGTTTTATATCGATTTCTTCCAAAATTCAAAATTGATTGAATCCCGAAAATAGTTATATTTTTGCAATCTCAATGCAAGCTTATACATTCATATTAAAATATTTGTTGCTTTTAGGGTGCTTTATCTCTTTAAGTTCTTTTGGTCAAACTGTTGGTAAAGAAGACAGTGTTCTAGTTGTTGTATCAGATACTATTCCAAAATCAGATACTATTATTCGCAAGAATAGTAAACAAGTTGACGACCTTATTTCATATGCAAAAAAATTCTTAGGCACACCTTATCGCTATGGAGGAATGACGCCTTCAGGATTTGATTGTTCAGGATTTATCAATTACATTTTTGGAAATTTTGGTTTTGAATTGACTCGCACGAGCTACGGATTAGCCGAATTTGGTCAAACCGTAAAATTGGCGGATATCCAGCCAGGAGATTTAATGTTTTTCAAAGGAAGTAACGTCCATTCAACTCAAGTTGGGCATGTCGCAATGGTTGTTGAAGTTTCTCCTGGAGCTATAAAGTTTATTCATTCTGCTTCTGGTGGTGTTACAATAAATACGTTTAATACCAGTAAATATTACATTCCACGCTTTATTAAAGCTAAGCGATTAGATTACGGGGTAAAACAATAATTACATTAAACCAAATCTCATTTCAGATGTTTTAAACTATATTTAACTAGTTTAAATCGTACCCATTGGAAAATACAGTCGAAGAATCAAAATGGAATCAGCGCAGACAATGGCTTTTTGTCTTTTTAGTTGGTTTGTTTGTAACGAATGCAATTACGGCAGAATTAATCAGTAATAAACTGATCGAAATTCCCTTAACCTTTTCAATTGGCGATTCTAATTTTGGTCCTTTTGTTACAATAGTAGGAGTTTTACCTTGGCCCGTTGTTTTTATTTTGACAGATTTACTAAATGAATTCTATGGTAAAAAGGCAGTAAAGAGAATTTCTTGGATAACCGCACTATTAATAGCTTATTGTTTTTTAATTGTAACTCTTGCATTACATCTTCCTACTAAAGAAATTCCAGGATCAACTTTGGCTACGGATGCTGAATTCACGAAGGTATTTGGCCAAGCTCAAATGGTAATTGTAGCAAGCATTGCGGCTTTTTTATTTTCTCAACTGTTGGACGCAACGATTTTTAATTGGATAAAAAACAAGACTGGGAATAGACATATATGGTTAAGAAGTACTGGCAGCAGTGTTATTTCTCAAATGGTGGATACTGTTGTCGTATTGTATATTGGATTCGTATTACCAGGTGCATTATCGTTTAACGAATTCTTAAAAATTGCACCCACGAATTATTTTTTAAAATTAATTATTGCAATTGCTTTGACACCATTAATATATTTAGGACATTATTTGGTTAAGCGATATCTGAAAATTGAAAAATCTCATGTTTGAGACGATCGATATTTTAAATGCCAAAACAAATATATAACAGCTAAAAGTGCCATAAGAGCACCAAGTAAAAAACCATTTGTCATCGATTTTAATGTGTTGTTATAGATTAATATAGTTGAAAAGGATCCTGCCATTATTCCAAATTCTAAAGCAATGAACATTGTGCCAGTTCCAACACCACGTCGATCAGTATGAGATAAATCTGCGGTCCAAGCGAAAAGCGTAGGACTTGAAATTCCAGTTGCAATACCAAATACAATAGCTGCGGCTGAATAGGCTTTCCAATCTTTGGAGTATCCAATCATAACCATACTTATGATTAAGAACAGAATTCCAATAATTAAGGTTTTTCGCCTTCCAATTTTATCTGAAAGTGAACTAGTGAATAATCGAACTAGTATAGTTGAAAGGACATAAATTCCAAAAAACCATCCTTTGTTTTCAATTCCTAGAAAGGTAGACATATCAGGGGTTAACACGAAAATAATTCCAGAACAAGTTGCTGATAAAAACATGACCATTGCAGCAGGAAGAACACTAGGCTCGAATACGTCAGTAATCGAAATTTGAAGTAATTGGGGTTTGAATTTCTCTGTTTTTTCGAGTGTTTCTTTAACGAAAAGGATTAAAATTCCAGAAATCACGGCAATAAAACTTGAAAACAAGAAAAGGTTGTTCATTCCCCATTCTTTGTATATAAACGACCCTAGAAATTGTCCAACACCAATCCCGAGGGAAATAAACGTACCCCAAATTCCCATTCCTTGTCCTCGACTTTCAGCTGGAAGTAAATCTGTAACCATCGCAGTTGCTCCTGTGGGCAAGAAACCAGCACTGAAGCCATGAAGAAAACGAAGTCCTAAGAAAAACCAAACAGAAAGCGAAAGAGGATATAAAAGCGATACGACGAAACAAATAACCAATCCGAAGATCATTACTTTTTTTCGGCCAATCGTATCAGAAAGTTTACCCGAGAAAGGACGAGAGACGGCAGCTGAAATCGTAAATAATGTAATAATCAATCCTTTTTGACTAGCGCCTCCTAAATCTGTGATGAATTGATTCAATTCTGGCAAGATCAAATTGAAACTTGTCATAAAAAGAAACATTGCGAACGACAAAATCCAAAAATTCTTACTGTATTTACTCGACATGTTTGCAAAAGTACTTCTATTCTTTATAGCCGGAAGCTGAATCTTTGAATTATTTACTAGGAATCTCGCTTTATTCTTGAAACTCGTTTAAATTTGTATAGGAGTTATTAGTTGCAAATTACAAGTTATGAATTCTAAAATATGAATTGTTTGAACCCTATGTTAACTATGTTCCTGTGTGCTTCAATTTGAGTCACGAATTAAAAATTATGAATTACAAATCAATTAGAAAATGATAAAAGAAGCAACATTTGGCGCTGGATGTTTTTGGTGCATCGAAGCATGTTATTCTGAAATGAAGGGAATAGTGGAAGTATACCCTGGTTATGCTGGAGGACAAACAATTAATCCTACGTATAATCAAGTTTGTGATGGCAATACTGGCCATGCTGAAGTTGCTCGTATTGTTTACAATGATGAGGAAATAAGCTTTGAACAATTGCTAGAGGTCTTTTGGTTTGTTCACAACCCAACGCAATTAAATCGTCAAGGAAATGATATCGGAACACAATATCGTTCTGTTGTTTTTTACCATAATGAAGAACAAAAGAATATAACAGAAACATTCAAAGAAAGATTAACGGTTGAAGAAGTATGGGAACAACCTATTGTAACTGAGATAGTTCCGATTAATAATTTTTATAAAGCAGAAGCTTATCATCAAAATTATTTTGAATTGAACCCTGAAAATAGTTATTGTCAATCCGTTGTGCGACCAAAAGTGGAGAAGTTTAGAAAAGTTTTCGGTGAAAAATTGAAATGAAATTTTTTCCAGAAAAGCGCACTTAAAATTTTAATTTTATACACATGGTCGTCTTCTCTCTCAATTATTAACTTGGCTTTATTACTTTCTTATTCTTGAAGAGATAAAGGAAGTTAAATTCAAATTAAACAGCTACAAATGAATATACTAAACACATTTATTGTTTTTGTAATTGCAAGCTCGAGTTTTGGACAAACTGTGTCTGAATTGCTAAATAGCGGTGTGAATAAACAAAATAAGCAAGATTACAAGGAAGCCATTAAAGACTATGACAAAGCATTAAAAATCGATAAAGATTTAGAAGAAGCATATTATAACATAGGAACGTGTAAACTAGCTTTAAAAGATTTTGAAGGAGCTATATTAAGTTTGGAAAAGGCAATTGAGATAAATCCAAAATATTTTAAAGCGTATTACAACAAAGCGGTGGTTTTCATTTCTCAAGAAAAATATATTGAATCCCTACCAACATTAAATAAACTTATTGAATTGGACGCTACTTTTCCAAATGCTCTGACTTTACGGGGGCAAATTTTAGCTCAGACAGGTGATAAGAAAGGTGCTTGTGAAGATTTTACAGCCGCAAAAACAAATGGAGATAAAAAAGCAACTGAATATTTGAATCAATTTTGTGGAAATGAACAACAAGCTGGAGAGTCGTTGATGCTTCATTGGCCAGAAAGTGAGAACTGGAAAATAGGCAGTTCCAAAGAAGATGAAAACAGTGCTGTTATGGAACTAATTCACGCAGATGAGAAACTTGAAAGTTGGACTGAATTCGGTTATATGAGTTCAATAAAAGGTGTTAAAAATGTTGATATGGATCAAGCAATGAATTTAATGTTTGAACAAACCAAAATAAACGCACCAAAAGCACAATTAACTTTTATTGAAAAGGATGAAACTGTTGAATGTCCATGGATTATTTTTGCAATTGAATGTCCTAACTTTAAGAATGACAAAACACCTGAATCGCAGTTGTGGTGCATTGTTCAAGGTAAAACGTCTTTGTATACCAATTTTAGAGCTGTAAAGGAAGTTACAATTCCAGAAGATAAGTTAACTAAATGGACTGCTTTTTTTAAAACAGGAAAAATAGTTTATTCTGAAGAGTAAAAAATGACGAAGAGACTCTTGATAAAATCTATAAACTAAAAGCATAAACAAAAAAAAAGTCCACTCTCGAGGACTTTTTTTAAATATTAGTTGAATTTTTATAATTCTTCCATTATTTCAACGTTAGGCTGTATTGTATTTTTCTTTTTAGCTTTTTTAGCAGCTTTATTTTCAATTTTCTTTGCCTCGTTCTGTTCGAATTTAGCGAATTGCTCTGGTGTTAATATCAATTGCAAATGAACTTTACGACCATCAAGATTTCCTTTTACAAATTCTTTTTTTCTGTCCGGAGTCATGTTTGCATCGTTACGAACAACCTCATTTTTGTTTGCTACTCCAAGGTTTAATTCTGCAACTTTAGATACTTGTTCTGGAGTTAAGGCAAGTGCTTTAGTCATGTGTTTCGTGTGCATATCAGCACGTTCTTGAGCAGTTTTTTTAACCGTTCCTTGAGCTGAAACAACTGTTGTACCGATCATTAGTGCGATTCCAACAAATAATACGTTTAACATTTTCATAGTTCTTATTTTTAGTGACTTGTTCTTTTACAACAAGTATGCCTATTTTATTTTATGCTAAAATAAGAAAAAACAAGTTATGAATTACGCTGAATAATCTTTTTTAAAACAAGGAATTGAGTAATTTTAGAAGATGATTCGCCCTATAATAGGAATTCTTTCACTTATATCTTTGATTATTTCGTCTTGTGGGACATTTGTTACTGCTGTTGAAGGTGGGGCGAGTTTGAACTTAAGTCGAAAAAATCTCACTGAAATCCCAGCATATGTTTACGATTTAAAAAATCTGAAAACATTGAAATTATATGGAAATTCGCTGGATTCGATATCATACAGAATAGGGGATCTTGAAAATTTGGAAGAATTATACATCGGTAGAAATAATTTGAAAACACTACCGAAAGAAATTGGACATTTGACAAATTTGAAAATTCTTTCAGTGCAATACAATGAAATTTCAGATTTACCTGCTGAAATTGGACTTTTAAAAAATTTGGATCAACTTATTTTAAATCAAAATGAACTCAAAATTCTCCCAGATGAAATAGGGAATTTGAAAAAGTTGGAAATGTTGCAATTAAAGTATAATTGGCTGGATAGTCTGCCAGATTCAATTGGAAACTGTATTCAATTGAAATTTTTGCATTTGAATAGAAATAATTTATCTGAACTTCCAGAAAGTTTAGGGAATATTAGCGGTTTAAAAGAAGTATATGTCTCTGGAGCTGGTCAACTGGTGCTAATCCCTGAATCCTTTTGTGATTTGAGGATGTTAGAAGTCTTAGAAATTGATATTAGAACTGTTGTGCCAATGTGCTTGTATGTGCAACAAACGAATCGATTGTCGATTATTCAGAAGTAAGTTTAATTTAATTTGGATTGATGAGATATGGCGTTCTAACTTAAATTAACAAGCTGAATACCCAATAAAACCTATCCTTCTACGTAATATTACTATTTTACAATTTTGCTATATTGAGAGTTGAAAATGTGCTAAAAATCAATCCTCTTTATCTGTAATCATCGTTACAAACAACACCAAATCATACGAAAAATGCGCAGCTATACTAAACCACAACCCAAAATGCTCAAAACCCAAGGAAATCAATATTATAAAAGGTAAAACTACTAATCCATACAGTGATTTCTTAATGTTTTTAACGCTGAAATAACCATGGATGGCCACAAAAATAAAAGAGGTTATCCATACTCCAAAAAAGGTTTGCATGCCAGATCGAAATAATAGTTCTTCTCCAATTCCTGCACAAAGTGAAAGGAAAATCGCATCTATAAAATTGATTTTTAACCCGTTGATCATTTGTTCAATTCCTAAAGGGATAGACTTGAAAACAGGAGCTTTTAGAATTACAGAAGCGATAAATGCATAAACTATCCCAAATTCTAATCCATACAAAATTGGAATTAGCGCTATTTTGTCAAGTTGAATAAATGATTCCCATTGAACATCATTGAGATAATGAACAGCAAAATAGGCGGGAATTGGAAATACAATTAATGTAACCCATCCTAGAATGTATAATTTGATTTTACTCACTTTTAATACAGCAAATGCTTTACAGTATTACCGTTATTAATTAACTGTTTTAATGATTCAATACCGATTTTCAAATGATTATCTACATATTTTGAAGTCACTGCGGTATCACTTTTGTCAGTTTTCACCCCTTCAGGAGTCATTGGTTGGTCAGAAACTAATAATAAAGCACCGGTTGGAATATGGTTAGCGAATCCAACAGTAAATATTGTTGCAGTTTCCATATCGATAGCCATAGCACGAATTCTCTTTAAATACTCCTTAAACTCTTCGTCGTGTTCCCAAACCCGTCTATTGGTTGTGTATACCGTCCCAGTCCAGTAATCTTCATTAAAATCTCTTATTGTCGTTGAAATGGCTTTTTGTAATGCGAATGCAGGCAGGGCTGGAACTTCAGCTGGAAAATAATCATTACTTGTTCCTTCTCCACGAATTGCAGCAATCGGTAATACCAAGTCTCCAACTTCATTTTTCCTTTTTAAACCACCGCATTTACCAAGGAATAGGACGCCTTTCGGCTTAATTGCTGAAAGGAGATCCATGCACGTCGCTGCAGAAGCGCTTCCCATCCCAAAGTTAATAATTGTAATTCCATTAGCCGTTGCACATTGCATTGGTTTTCCTATACCGATAATTGCAACATTGTGCATCTCAGCAAATTTCTCTACGTAATTTAAGAAATTACACAATAAAATATATTCACCAAAATTTTCGAGTTCTTGACCCGTATAACGTGGAAGCCAGTTATCTACAATTTCTTTTTTTGTTTTCATGTTAAGGTTTTTTAATCTTTTGAATATCCTACAGGTACTTTTTCTCCTGCTAAAATTGACACTTTTAATGTGTTTTCAACTGGTGGAATAGGACAAGAATATCTATGTGAATATACGCAGTAAGGATTGTAAACAGTATTTAAATCCAAAATAGTTTTGTTTGTACTGGGAATCTGAAGATCCAAATATCTTCCACCTCCATATGTTTCATGCTTACTCGTAGCGTCTCTAAATGGAATAAATAAGTAATTTTTAAATTCCTTTTGTTTCCGTAATGCCATGTTTTGATAGACAGTAAGTGTTTGTTTTTTGCCTTCAATAATAAAATCAACATATCCATATCTCCTGTAAATTGGTGCTCTTGCCGTTGATGTTGGCATTTTGAATTTCTTTCCTATTGACTTTGTGAAATTTGCTGTAACGCGATAATTAGAATCAACTTCAAAATAAGCCAGTCCTTGAAAATCGGCAATTTCATCAGCAGAAAGTATGTGTGTTGAGCTGTCTATTAATTCACCTGTATGAATAACACGTAATTCAATAATTGAATCTTTATAGGTTTGAGCAAATATGTTCGCCGAAATGCAAAGAAAGAGTAGGAGTATATATTTCATAGAGTTAATTGAAAATTGAACTACCAACGCGGACTATCGTACTTCCTTCTTCAATGGCAATTTGAAAATCACCGCTCATTCCCATAGAAATCTCTTTAAATGAATTTTCAGCAGGAAAATATTCAGTTTTTAATTGATTGAAGATGTTTTTTAAAGTTTGAAATTCATTTCTCACTTGATTAGTATCTTTTGTGAAAGATGCCATTCCCATGATCCCAACAACACGGATGTTTTTTAAAAGTGCAAAATCAATAGAATCGAGAAATTCTTTTGCTTCTTCGAGTGAGAGCCCAAATTTTGTTTCCTCTTGAGCAACATGAAATTGTAAAAGGCAATTGATAATTCGACTATTGTTTAAAGCTTGTTTGTTGATTTCCTGAAGCAATTTCAAACTGTCAACTGAATGAATTAATGAAACAAATGGCGCAATATATTTGACTTTATTTGTTTGTAAGTGACCAATTATATGCCATTTTATATCCTTTGGTAAAAGTGGGAATTTATCAACTAATTCTTGAACTTTATTCTCTCCAAAAACTCTTTGCCTATTATCATAAGCTTCTTGAATAGCACTAACAGGCTGTGTTTTAGAAACAGCAACAAGTGTTACATTTTCTGGAATTTGGTTTTGAATGAAAGCTAATTTGTCCTTTACCATTATTCATTGATATTGTAAATTGTCAAACCACTGCGTAATTTCGGTTCTACCCAAGTTGATTTTGGTGGCATAATCATCTTATGATCTGCTACTTTTTTTACTTGTGCCATTGTTATTGGGAATAAAATAAAACCGACTTTAAATTTGCCCTCAGTTATTTGCCTTTCAATTTTTTCTATACTTTCTGCACCACTAATAAAATCTATGTTATCATCTGTTTTTAAATCAGATATACCTAAAATAGGTTTTAAAACGGATTGTGTAAGGATCTCTGCGTCTAAACAATTAACTGGATGATTAGGATCTATAATTTCTGGTTTACATTCTAATAAGTACCAATTTCCTTCAAGACACATTGTCAATTGATGCTCATGTGAAGGTTTACAGGCCGCTTTTAATCCTTCAATGATAAAGTTGTTGGAAAGCAAAGCTAAAAAATCGCTAGTTGAATGATTATTAAGCGTTCTTACCAATCGATTAAATTCTAAAATTTTCATTTTGTTTTCGTCTATGAAAAAAGCTAAAAAATAATCTTCATTCGGAAAGGGAATTTTACCATTTGAACTTCTAAATTTCTTTAGTCCAGATGAGGAGGCAGATCGATGATGTCCATCAGCAATATATGTTGCTGTCAAAGCCTCGAAAGCATGGGTCATTTTAAGCGTTTCTTCCTCTGTCAACAACCATAATTCGTGTTTGATTGTATCTGTTGTAGTGAATTCATATTCTGGTCGAGTAGAAGTGTATTTAATCAATAAATTATCAATTCCTTGATCATGTGGATAAGAAAGCAAAACAGGTTCTGCATTATAGCCCACAATATCTAGATAATTTGTAAACATTGCTTCTCTTGAAGTGAGAGTTGCTTCATGTTTTTTAATCAAATCATTTTCATATTCTTCAACACTGGCACCAGCAATAATTCCTGTAAAAGCATGACCATCTTTGGTTTGACGATAAACATATATGTGTGGAACGCTATCTTGAATTAAAATACCTTCTTCTAAAAACTCATTGTATTTTTCACTCACGTGATCAAATCGTTCCTTTGTATTTGGTAGCGTATTAGAGGCACTTCCAAATTCAGGATTGATAATGTGCAAAAAAGTAAAGGGATTAGATTCTAATTTAGCATGAAGCACATTTTTTTTATAAGAATAATACGGACGTGTAGCGACTAGTTGAACTTTGTCACGAACGGGTCGTAAGGCTTTAAAAGGTGCTATTTTTGTCATTTATATCAGGCCGATTGAAAAAGTGAATTAAGCATTCGCAAATTGACCAATGATTAAATTTGCTAATTCTTCTCCAATTCTATCTTGCGCTTCCATTGTTGCAGCTCCAATGTGCGGAGTACAAGCGATATTTGGGTGGTTTAATAAATCTTTTCTTGGGTTAGGTTCATTTTCAAAAACATCTAAAGCAATTGCTGCTACTTGACCTGAATTCAAAGCAACTAGTAAATCATCTTCATTGATAACCCCTCCACGAGCGGCATTTACCAAACGAACGCCCTTTTTCATCATTGCAAATTCTTTGGTAGTCATAACTGCGCTTCCATCAGCTTGTTTAGGAACGTGAATTGAAATATAATCCAATTTCCCTAATTCATCAGTTAAAGAAAGACTAGGAGTGATGCTAACCGAAGCACTGGCTCCGTTGCCAATTGGAACTTTTATTGAAACTGGGGTACTGAATTGATCAATTGCAATAACATCCATTCCACATCCTAAAGCATATGAAGCTAAGCTTTGACCAATACGACCAAAACCTATGATTCCTAATGTTTTACCACGTAATTCAACACCTTTTGCATATTTCTTTTTAAGAGTAGAAAAATCACCTGTTTCAATGTTCTTATACGAATCATTCAATGAGCGGGAAATAGCAAATAAATGGCCCATCACCAATTCAGCGACTGATTGAGAGGAAGAAGCAGGAGTATTAATTACAGAAACTCCTTTATCTCTTGCATATTGAACATCAATATTATCCATTCCAACACCACCTCGACCAATTAGTTTTAATCCTGGACAAGCATCAATTACTTCTTTTCTTACAGTTGTTGCACTTCTTACTAGAATCATCTCGATTCCTTGTGAATTGACTTCACTAGCAAGATTAGCCTGATCAACTTTTTCTGTAATAACAGTAAAACCTGCTTTTTCTAACAATGATTTTCCTAAATCTGATATTCCGTCGTTTGCTAAAATTTTCATACTAAATATAAATTCGTAATTAGTGGTTATTATAAGGTGACCGAGGTTACTGAGCTTGTCGAAGTATCGAGGTCAACCGTTTTTTCTTGTAAATTCCTTCATAACATCAACAAGGACTTGCACACTTTCCAATGGAAGTGCATTATACATTGATGCTCTGTATCCTCCGGTTGATCTATGTCCAGGGAGTCCAACAATTCCTGCTTCTTTCCACATTTTATCAAAAAGTTCTTGATGAGAATCCTCTTTTAATAAGAATGTTGCATTCATGTTTGAACGATCTTCTTTAGCTACGCTTCCAACAAAAAGTGGATTGGCATCAATTTCAGCGTATAATAAATTCCCTTTAGCATTGTTTTTTGCTTCCATTGCTTTTACACCTCCGTTTTGCAACAAATTTCGAAGATTTAACATAGCAACATAAACAGAAAAAACAGGAGGCGTATTCAACATTGATTCCTTTTCAACTTGTTGTTTTAAATCAAAATAAGTTGGCATAAAAGGCGAAGTTGATTTTCCAAGAACGTCATCTTTCACGATGTATAAAGTCGCTCCTGCAGGTCCTAAATTCTTTTGAGCACCTGCATAAATCAAATCAAAATCTCCAACGTTTATTTCTTGAGAAAAGATATCAGACGACATGTCGCAAACTAATGGACGATCTGTTTTTGGGATAGCTTTAAATTGCGTTCCGTAAATTGTATTGTTAGAGGTATAATGAATAAAATCAACATCTGACGGCGCAATATAATCTTTAGGGATGTATGAGAAATTCTTGTCTTCTGACGAAGCAAAGACATTGACATCAATTCCTAGTTTTTTTGCTTCTTTAATTGCACCTGAAGCCCAAGTACCTGTGTTGATATAACCCGCTTTTTTAGTATCACGCATCATATTTAATGCTGAAATTGCAAAACCAAGTGTAGCCCCACCTTGAAGATATGCAACTGAATAACCATTTGGAACATTCAATGCTTTTTTTACTAAATCTAAAGCTTCATCCATAACAGCAACAAAATCTTTGTGTCTATGAGAAACTTCTAATATGGATAAACCATTAAAATCTATAACTGCGTCTGCTGCTTGTTTGAAAACATCTTGAGGTAAAATGCAAGGTCCTGCTCCGAAATTGTGTTTCATTATGTTCTTTTTAATGATGATTTTTTTAATTGCAAATTTCAATAAAATAAAAGAAAACTCAATTCAAAATGAGATAAATTTTATTAAAAAATAGCTAAAAAAAAAGCTGTCAATTATGACAGCTTTCAACTATTATTTTTCAGCTTTTTTTGCTGCCTTTTTTTCTGTGGTTGCTTTTGCTGCCGGTGCTTTTTTAACTGCTGGTTTTTTCTCTGCGGCTACCTTTTTCTCAGCAGCGACTTTAGGCGCAGCTACTTTTTTTTCTGCAACTACCTTAGGTGCAGCTACTTTTTTAACTGCAACTTTCTTAACTGCTACAGTTTCTTCTTTATCAGCTACTTTCTTTGCAGCTGGATGTGCTGCTGTAGGCATAACTTTTCTTTTACGAGTGTTACCATAAGAACCTCTTGTTCTTTTACCTTTTGCTGTTTTAATATCTCCTCTTCCCATAATATTCTAAAAGTATTTTAATACGACAGCACAAAGATATTATTCTTTTTGAAATAATCGACGTCTAAATTCATCTTCCATCTCTTGTCCACTGCGAAGAATTTTTTTACACCACTTCAATTTGAGCAGTGTTTGTTCTTCTTCAGTCAATTTCCATAAAATTTCTGAGTTTTCTAACCTGTGACGAATTGTATTTAAAGTTATAGCTACGGAAACGGAAATATTGAAACTTTCACTAAATCCAAACATAGGAATTTTCACAAATTCATCGGCCATTTCAATTATTTCTGGTGAAATACCAATATGTTCTGTTCCAAAAACCAAAGCTATAGGTTGGTCTAATTTTAAATCGTTTATGGTAACATCATTTGTATGAGGTGTTGTTGCCACAATTTTATAACCTCTTGCTTTTAATCTTTGAATACAATCAATGGATGGTTGATTTCCTTTGTCATAGTTATATAAATCGACCCATCTACCAGCACCAAGAGCAATATCCCGTTGTACTTTATATTGGTTGTTTTTTTCAATTACATGTAAATCTTGAATTCCAAAACAATCACAAGATCGTAAAACTGCAGAAGCATTGTGCTCTTGGTGAATGTTTTCTAATACAACTGTAAGATGTTGAGTTCTTTCAGCAGCAATTCTGTCATACATTTCTTGTTTACTCTGAGAAATTATTGCGTAAAATTCGCTAAGTACAGCTTTATTTTCTGAATGCATGTTTAAAAAATTGTGTGCAAATATAGAGTTTTGAATTTTGAATTGAATTTCAAATATTTATTCAAAAAAAAAGGAGAACCTTTCGATTCCCCTTTTAAACTTCTTTACAGAAATAGGATTAATTAACCTTTCCAGAAAGTTCAGCACCAGCTTTGAAACGTACAACGTTCTTAGCAGCGATTTTGATTTCTTTTCCTGTTTGTGGGTTACGTCCTGTTCTTGCAGCTCTGTTAGAAACTGAGAAAGATCCGAATCCTACTAGAGAAATTCTGTCTCCAGTTTTCAATGCGTTAGCTGTAGCTGTTACAAATCCGTCTAATGCTTTTTTAGCATCTGCTTTTGTTAATCCAGCCTCTGATGCCATTGCATCAATTAATTCTGCTTTGTTCATAGTTTTTTGGTTTTTAGAATGTTTGTTATTTAATTACCGAAGCAAATATATCTGAATATCCTACTGACACAAGCTTTTTAGTAAAAAAAAGTGCTTTTTTGTTGAAAAAAGTACCATTTTGTTGATAACCATAGCTGAAACGCCCATTTTTCAAGGTTATTTCGACCAGTAAAGATATTTTGTCGGTGAATGAATTATACAGTTATTTGCCAGTCTGATAAATTATTTCCTGCAATAAATTCTTTGAAGTGCATTCTTCTCTTGCCTTCCATTTGAATTTCTGTGACTTTTAAATAATAGTCTTTACAAGGAAATAGTATTCCGTCCTTATCTTCTTTTAACTGAAAGGAATTATTAGATGGTGATTCTGTTTTTTCAGAAATGAAAAGCTTAAATGTTTTTTCATCACCTTTAATATTGTTTTTCAAGGAACACCAGGCTGCAGGATAGGGTGAAAGTCCCCTTACAAAATTATGGATTGTTTTAACATCTTGCTTCCAATCAATTTTACAATCTTGTTTGAAGATTTTAGGCGCAGTCATTAAATCACCTTCTGCTAGTTTTAATTGGTCAATTCCAATTGCCTCTCCATTGATTATCTTTTGAACGGTAGACTCGATAATATTTGCTCCAAGGTGCATTAATCGGTCATGCAATTCTCCTACTGTTTCGTTTTCGCCGATTTCTATATTAGAGCGTTCAATTATTTTTCCAGTATCTATTTCTTTCTCAATAAAAAAGCTAGTTACCCCAGTTTCCTTATCACCATTAATAACAGCCCAATTTATAGGAGCTGCACCCCTATAATTTGGTAATAATGATGCATGAAGATTGATTGTCCCTTTTGATGGCATTGCCCAAACAACTTCCGGTAACATTCGGAAGGCAACCACAACAAATAAATGAGCACGCAGATCATTAAGTTGCTGAACAAATGTCTCGTCCTTTAAATTGGTTGGCTGAAGTATATTTAACTGTTTATCAATAGCATATTTTTTCACGTCACTTTGATTCACTTGTTGTCCACGACCAGAAGGTTTGTCAGGAGCCGTTATTACGCCGACAATCGAATAATTGTTTTGTACAAGTTTATCGAGAATGGAAACAGCAAACTCCGGTGTTCCCATAAAAACGATTCGAAAATCTTCTTTCTTTATCATACTATCTTTTTCTTCCAATCAAAAAAACGTAAATATAAGATGGACAAAAGACCCATGCAACCGAAATAAACGTATTCAACGGACCAAATCCAAAAAATGTCAACTTGATACACTTTAATTAATAAGTATGCCGTTAGTGTATAAATCCCCACACAGATTACTTCAATTGAAAATGATATCATCGTATTTCCACTTCCATTAATTGTTTGAAAATAAACACTAAATAAACCATACATCATTATTGAACCTGAGATGAAGCGCATTATTTCTGTGCTTTTCTCAATGTATTGTTCGGCAGGATTTATAAAGCCTATTAATTGTTTAGGGTAAAAAATAGCTCCATGAAAAAATATAAATAAAGCAATGAATGTCATTAACTGAATTCTTCGTTGAATTATTTTTAACGATTGATGGTCACCTTTTCCCAAATATTGTGAAATATAGGTTTTTGTTGTTCCTGCAAATCCCCATATCGGCACAAAAGCAAGAAAATAGATTGCTCTAATATTTTGAGAAACTGTTAATTCGAATTTCCCAATTTGTTCAATCCATGTAAAAAAGATTGTCCATGTCGCCAAAGCAATGATCCCTTGAAACATTATTGGGCTACCAATTTTAAATAATTCTTTTAATGAAGGTAGGTTGATTGAGAAATGGGCAAATAATTTTAATTTTTTTCTTTCTTTTGAAAAAATCAAGAAAACTAATAAAAAGATCATACCACAACCATCAGCAATTGTATTTGCCAAAGCTGCACCCCTTAAACCCAATGAGGGGAATCCCCATTCACCAAAAATTAAAACATAATCTAATAAAATATTAGAACTCGCAGTGATTAAGGCGGCTATTAGTACAACCCATGTTTTACCAGTTGCTAAAAAAAACGCTTGTATTGATAATGTAATCATCGCGAAGAAAAGTGCAAATCCTCGAATATGTATAAACTCAGTTTGTAATTGCGCCAAATCTTTGTGTTTTGAATAATAATTCAATAAATCAGGCATAACCAACTGAATAATCAAAAACAAGACAAACGCAATAAGAAAGTTTGAAACGATTGATGACCCAAAGATTCGACCAATCGCATTGGTGTTTTCCTGACCAATTCTGCGAGCAATTAATATTTGAGCTCCATCTCCCATCCCGGCAAGCGCCATATACAAAGTAATATAAATCAATCCTGCATTTCCCACAGCATCAAAAGCCAACGTGCTATAACGACTCAGAAATGCAGCATCCGTAATTAATACAATAGATTGAATGAAACTGGAAACCATTAAAGGTACAGCCACACTTAATATCGTTTTGTATTTTAGGTCTAACATTTTTTAAAGTAAGTAAAAAGTAAAATGTGAAAAGTAAAAAGTGTGGTTCCTTAGAATCAAATTACTTTTTCCTTCTTCCTTTTACGATTTTTATTACATTTTTTAAAAATCAAATCTCTGCTCTCAGCTCTAACTAGTCCACTTGAATTACCAATCCTTTCAAATATTCACCTTCAGGATGAAATGCGTTAATAGGATGGTCAGCCGGTTGGTGCAATTGTTCTAAAATTCGAACATTACGACCTGCTTCAATAGCGGCAGCAATAACTGTATTATTAAATAAAAATTTATCAACCACTTGAGAACACGAAAACGTAAAAATTAATCCTCCTGGTTTTATTTGTCTAATAGCATTCGCATTTAAACGTTTATATCCTTGAATAGCTTTGTGTCTTTTCTCACGGTGCTTCGCAAATGCAGGAGGATCTAAAACAATTATATCATATTCTTCAGGTAAATCTTTCATGTATTCCATTGCATCCGCTACAATGGATTTATGTTTGTCTTGAAAATTATTTAAATCAACATTTTCTTCTGTCAAAACAATTGCTTTTTTCGAACTATCCAATGAATGGACTAATTCAGCACCATTTTTTAACGCCAATAGACTAAAACCACCAGAATAACAAAAAGTATTCAAAACCTTTTTTCCTAAAGCATATTTTCCTAATAAATTTCTGTTTTCGCGTTGGTCAATATAAAATCCCGTTTTTTGGCCTGTTACCCAATCAATATTCAATTTCACTCCATGTTCTAAACATACGTGTGGTGTAATGCAATCACCAAAAATATAACCGTCCTGAACATCTGTTCTTTGCGGGAGAGTTTCTGAAGATTTAGAATAAACTGCAATTAATTTGTTTCCAAATGCTTGTTTCAATCCTTTTGTAATAGCTTTAATTGAAACAAACATTCCAATACTATGACACTGAACAACAGCAACTCCTTGGTAATAATCAATGATTAATCCTGGTAAAGAATCCCCTTCTCCGTGAACTAAGCGACAAATTGTATTATCATCTGTTAATAATTGAAGATTTTTTCTCAATTGTACAGCGTTGGAAATTCGCTCAATGAAAAATTTATCATCTGTTGGTCTGTCTTCAAAAGTAAGAACACGAACAGCAATAGTAGCATGTTGAAAATGTCCGCGAGCTAAGAATTGCCCTTTGTTGTCAACTACTGTGACAGTTTCTCCATCTTTTAAATTACTTGTGTCACTAACGATAGCACCAGAAAAAATCCATGGATGTCGACGTAGTATAGAATCGATTTTATGTTTGTGTATTTGAAGTGTGCTCAATTGGAATTGCTTTATTGCGATTAATAAGAAAAGCAAAAGTAACAAAAGGATGTGGATTCTCTGCTTTCATTCATGTCATTGCTCTTTAGAAAGTATGTATTTTTACATCAATAAAATCAAAAAGAATGAATTGTAAAATCCATGTTTACCTTTTAAATGAGCATTTTTCGCAAGAACATGCTGATGCACACTACAACGGTGAAGAATCTGAAAACAATTTGAAATATGAATGGGAGGATGAATTTGATATCACTTCCAATGTTGAAAATATTGTGGAACATGAAAATGCTTCTTTTCCGCTTCAAGGCCAATTACCAAATGGAGAAGAATTTTCACATGATGTATTAAACATGTTTTTATATGAAATTCAATCATCTGATGCGCCAATTTCTTTCGTTGGAGCGTCAGCAAGTATTGTGGAATCGCATGAATTAATAAAAGATGAAAATGGTTTTTCGATAAAAATATTTTTGAAAGATTTTGAACCAATGTCGAACCCTGTTCCTGGAATTTATGTTGCTTCTAAAGAATTCCCAAAAGCATTGGTTTTTTAATGTTAAAAGTTCAAGATCTTCAACTCAATTTTGATAGAACAATTCTTCAAAACATCAATTTTTCTATTGGTGAAGGTGAAATTATTGGGATAGTAGGGAAAAGTGGCGCAGGAAAAACATCCTTACTTAAAATTATCGCTGGATTGCTTGACGCGACAAGCGGACAAGTTTTGTTTGAAGGAAAAAAAGTAATTGGTCCATCGGTGAAATTGGTTCCTGGTCATCCAGAAATTCAATTGGTTAATCAAGATTTTCATTTAGATTCTTATTTTACTGTTGAAGAGAATATTCGGGAACAAATTCTTTATTTACCTAGAAAAGAACGAGATGCTTTTGTCGAAGAATTGTTGGAATTAATTGAACTAACTCCAATTAAAACACAAAAAGTAAATACCTTGTCTGGGGGTGAATTGCAACGATTAGCTATTGCAAAAGCATTGGCTCAAAAATTAAACTATAGTTATATTGATACAGGAGCCATGTACCGTTCGGTTACATTATACGCTTTACAAAACGATCTAATAGATCATAAAAAGAAACACGATTTTACAAAATTGATAGAAGAACTTTCAAAAATAAAAGTTGAATTTATTT
>VFKM01000092.1 GCA_009885545.1 Flavobacteriales bacterium | reverse complement strand
TTTTCTCGCGTACAATTTCTGAAACGAAAAAACGCATTGGTCGATCCGAAAGCTCATCTTTATCATAATAAGCTGGACTTTCAGGAACAAATTCTAGAATTCTATCCCACACCTTTTCCAAATTGAATTCGTGAAGTGCTGAAATAGGACAAATAATTGCTTTTGGTAATTGTTCTTGCCAATAGTTGATGCGCTCAACTACTTTAGTTTGGTCGCCCAAATCTATTTTATTGATAAGGCAAAGAACTGGAATTTTTAATGTTTTTATCTTTTCAAGAGTCTCTTGATGATTCATTTCATTTTCCTTCATATCAGTAATGAAAAGCAAAACATCCGCATCTTTTAACGAAGCATTTACATAATCCATCATGTTTTCGTGCAACTTATAAGCAGCATTTACAACACCTGGTGTGTCTGAAAAAACGATTTGATAATCTTCATCATTCACAATACCTAATATACGGTGGCGGGTAGTTTGAGCTTTGGATGTTACGATAGATAATTTTTCGCCAACTAAACGATTCATCAAAGTTGATTTACCAACATTTGGACTACCGACTATACTTACGAAACCTGATTTGTGAGACATTTCTAGAAATTAAAGTGCAAAGAAACGAAATTTAAAGAGGGTGCGCAAATTTTCTATGTTTAGAAAGCGGTATTCAAATCTTAATCTTCGTTAATTCTTCTCAATTAATTGAATTTTTCAAGCCAATATAAGGTCCTTTTTAAATAATAGTCAACAGGTAGATTGCCATAATCTTGATAGTTGTATGCCCCATAAGACATTGGCTGAGCAGGTTCAATTTGTGTGCCTTCATGCCATTCGTTGTAGGAAGTTATGCTAATTAAATCCCATTATTACCTATCGTTTAACTTAATGTGCACTTTGGTTGGTTTTAAAATAGTGAATCGATTTATACCTTTCAAAACTTTTATTAATACTAATGCATTGCAATCAATTCATAAATAGTGAATTTATGGTTTTATTCTCTTGCATTCATATGACGTTAATAAACATCTAAATTAATCTACCATTTCAAGTCCGCCCACAACTGAGCACAGAGAGTGGTCAATAATGGTCATTTTTATAACTTGTAAATCTGATTTGATTGTAGTTTCAGATGTGACATTTTTCATGGTTGAAAGAGTAAAATCAATTAATACGGGTTTAGTCAAAATACAACCATGCGCATCTTCAACACTGAATGTATATTCACCATCAGGTAAATTTTCTGAATTTTCAAGAAAGGATTGATTATTAATTTTGGAAAAATAGTAAGAAGTGTTTTCAATCTCCCACGGCGAGCCACCGATTATTTTGGCATTCATCTCTCCTCCAACTGCATCAACAAAAGTTTTTGTTGAACTGTTGAAACTTAATTGTAATTGTGGGGGTGTTTCAATAATAATATATTGAATTGCAGTTTTTCCTCGGGCGTCACATACTTTAACGGAATATTCTCCATTTCTTAAATTATTCATAACCATAGAGTAACATCCATTATCCCAAACAACGATATAGGGAGCTTTGCCACCGCAAATATCTAATTCAATTTTTCCATCCGTTTTCCCAAAGCAAGTAACATCTGATTTCGTATACTCTATACATAATTCATTATTTTTTTCTTTTTTCAAAGGAATTGCATTTACATAAAATGAACTGATAAGAAATAAGCAGCTAATTAATTTTGTAGTTTTCATATTATTAAATTTTTGTTTCAACAAAGCAACTGCAATTATTCTGAATGGAATTACTTTGTTGAACAGCTTTTAAAACATTGAATGAATGCAATTAGATGAAACTATGCATAAATACGTAGGAAAGGTAATTAGTGGATTTTACTGACCTAGATTTGAATCCTTTTTGGAGGATTTGGATTAGATGAGTGAAATAATAAATTAAAGACCTCATATTGTTTTTAGCAGACCGTTACGAATTTTGGTTTCGGTTATCTGGTTTACTTGATTATATTCCATAAAAAATGGTGAAAAAATTAATTTGAGGTGGCAAAGTGCGAATTGCGAAAATCGCAAATAGTTAAGAAACCCTTGCGTAATTCAATTATCATACTAAGTATCAACCTTCTATATTTGATCTAATAAAATTATTATTAATCATGTATTCACGAAGAAATTTTTTAAAGATAGGAATTCCAGGTTCACTGATGATTGGAGCAATTAATCCAATTGGAATCTTTTTAGATTCATTTAAAGATGATGATAAAATGCCTGATTGGAAAGAGTTATTGGATTTTGCCCGCTGGTGTCCAAGTGTTCACAATATGCAACCACATCGTTTAAAACTCATTTCTAACAATGAATGTGAATTGTATTATGATCCAAGTCGATTACTACCTGTAGGTGATCCAAATTCAATTTTTGCAACTGTTGCTTTGGGAATTTTTATTGAAAACCTTTCAATTGCCGCTTCTCCTTATGGTAAAAAAGTTGAAATTGTCCAATTATATGAGCCGATTTCCATCAAGTCAACTAGAACCACCTTGTTTGCAACATTGAAAATAGTTGATTTGAGAGAGAAAGAAATTCTTGACCGTAAATTAATCCTAAAGAGGAGAACTTCTAGAGTTCAATATGATGGAAAAAAGTTGGAAAATGGGGTTCTTCAAGAAATAGAAATTGAAACGAAAAAGCACGGTTATGATTTTTTTTCAACCTCAGAGGAAAGCTTAATCGAACAGATAATTTCTCTGAATCAATCAACTCTTTTTCGGGATTTGGAATATAAACCTGATAGAGAGGAGCTAGATGGTTTATTCCGCTATTCAAAAGAAGAAGCTGAAGAAAAAAAAGATGGACTTTGGTCAAGATGCATGGGTTTCTCAGGAGCTTTAATGAAATCAG
Source organism: Flavobacteriales bacterium (assembly GCA_009885545.1). Lineage (GTDB taxonomy): Bacteria > Bacteroidota > Bacteroidia > Flavobacteriales_D > Crocinitomicaceae > M0103. The sequence goes on along the minus strand of VFKM01000092.1, from coordinate 28,678 downwards.
TATTCCAAAATAATGAATTTTGGAACGAAGGTGTCCGTAAAAGAATGTTATCTAAACACTATAAATCGACTTTCGAAGGCACAAAAACGATAGGTTGGTTTGGAGGTAGATTTGACAACACAACGGATTGGCTACAAGCTGGTAAAATGCTGGCAAGAAACTGGCTCATTCTGACTAAAGGGGGAGCATATATGCAGCCTTTTGGATCGCTTATCACTAATAATTCTGCTTATGAACAAATTAATCAAACATTTAAACAACCAAATAATGGAAAAATTTGGATGATTTTTAGAGCAGGATACAGCAAAGAGCCAACTGCGAGTTACAGACTAGACTTAAACCAATTGATTATTGAATAAATTAATAATACCACTTATGAAAACACAAATTATTTTAACATATTGTTTCGTTTACGATCTGTTCAGACGTTTATTGATGAGTTCAAATCCAACAATAAAATTAATCTATTTACCTGGTTTGAATGGTTTACGTTCTTTTAATTCTAAAGCACGCGCATTTTCCGAGTTTATAAAAGCAAAAAAAAGAGTTCCTGCATATAGTCAATTTTTAAAAGAAAGAGGATTTGACTTGCCAAGTTTTAAAGGCTTTATTCCCAATATTCATGAAATACCTGTTATTGACAAAGAAAATTATATCAAAAAATATGACATTAACAGTCGTTGTATTAATGGCGCAATCCCTTTCAAAGGAGTTGTAATCGACGAATCATCCGGTAGTTCCGGGACTGCTACCAATTGGGTACGTGGAAAACGTGAACGTAAAGTGAATGCAAAAATGATTCAATTTGGTTTAGGTAATCTTTTAGGAAATGCCCCATTATTTATAATCAATGCTTTTGCACTAGGTCCATGGGCAACGGGAGTAAATGTCACAATGGCCTGTTCCAATTTTGCTACAGTAAAATCATTGGGACCTGATAAATTAAAAATTGAGAATACTTTATTACAATTTGGTTTCAAACATAAATATGTGATTATGGGTTATCCTCCATTTTTGAAGCAATTGGTTGATAATCCCAATATTCCCTGGCACAATTATAATGTGACTTTTATTTTTGGTGGTGAATCCATGAGCGAAGGAATGCGTGATTATATATTAAATAAAGGGATAAAAAAAGTCTATAGCTCATTGGGAGCTTCTGATCTAGAACTCAATATTTCTGCTGAGAATGATTTTACAATCAGTGTACGTAATCTTATGCGTTCTAATAATGCCTTCAGAGAAAAAATTTCAAAGTTTGCAGGAGCTTTACCGATGATTTTTCAATACAATCCATCTGATTTTTTAATGGAATCAAACGACAAAGGTGAATTACTTATTACAATCTGCAGACCAGGTTATGTTGCGCCAAAAATCCGATACAATCTACATGATAGGGGACATAGCATAACAATGAAAGAGTTATATAATTTATTGGACGAACTAAACATCGATCGTGGCACCATCATAAAACCAGACACAGATTTGCCTTTATTATTTCATTACGGAAGAGCAGATATGACCGTTTCGTTTTTCGGTTGCAATATTAGCCCCGTTGATATTCAAGAGACTATTTATCAGATTCCTAATTTATCTAATATGATCAATTCATTTTGTATAGAAACTTTAGAAGACGAAAATGGAACAAAAAAGCTGAACATTGCATTTGAAACTGTTTCAGATAAGTTTTACAGCCCGAAGGATATTCCGATAATTACTTCTGATTTTTATAATCAATTAGCAATTGTAAATCAAGATTTCCGGGAATCAAGACGAATTGCAGGGAATGAGGAATTATTAAGTATTACCTTTTTAAATCCTGGAGAAGGAATTTTTCAAGAAAATGATTTACGTATAAAATCAAATTATATACAGACAAAAAAGATTTAATATTTTAGATAGTAGTTTTAAAGTTTGGCTAAAACGAAATATGTTTATTTAAAACAAATCTTTTATTTGTGGAATCAACGGACCTAGTTTCAAACCCTTTATTAATGGATTTTGAGATTATCATCAAATTTATAAAAACACTCGTTTAATGAATTTCAATAATTACTTTCCCTTTGGCTCTGTTCGATTTAAGATAACTAATTGCTTCAATTGCATCTTCAAATGGAAAAACTCGATCATTTACTGCAATAATCTCCTTCTCTTCAATTAATTGAGTTATAAAATTTAACGTTTTTTGATTAGGGTAACTGAACACATGTTTGAACGTGATTTTTTTCAAATTAGCTCTAAACAATATGTAAAAGCCTTTAATTTTGTTCAATTGAATCAAGATTTTGGAAATTCCTAAGACCTTTAAAGTTTCGGTATCATAATGACCAACAATAGCTATTATTTTGCCTCCTTTTTTTGTAACTGAATAAGCTTGTCTTGTGTATTTTCCACCAACCGTGTCGTATACAACATCCATGTCTGATAATACTTTCTTATAATTCTCATTTTTATAATCAATTACGACATCTGCTCCTAATGATTTGACTAATTCCACATTTCCAGTACTGGTAGTTGAGTATACTTCGGCGCCCAAATATTTTGCATATTGAATTGCAAAAGTGCCAATACCTCCAGAGCCTCCTTGAATTAATATTTTATCACCTTTTTTAATCTTAGCTATTTCCATAGATTCTACTACGGTGCATCCAACTAAAGGAATACCAGCTGCTTGGATAAAGGACAAATTTTTTGGTTTCAAACCAACCATATTTGATCTAACTACAATATGAGTTGCAATTGTTCCTATTTGATCCCAAGGCACCTTAGAATATACTTCATCACCTAGTTTAAAATCATTGACATCTTCCCCTTTACCGATAATTATACCGGCTAAATCGAAACCAATAGCAAAAGGTTTTTGAGGATTGAAAATAAGCTTCGTTCTTCCATAAATCATTTTATAATCAACTGGATTAAGACCTGCTGCTTTTATTTGAATTAAAACATCATTTTTATTTGGCGTTGGGATTTCAGTTACTAAAAACTGCAAATTTTTCTTTAGATTCTTGCCATAACCAGTTAAACAAAGTGATTTTTTCATATCGTAAAGGAAGTAATTAATTTTATTATTTTCTACAAACTAAACCACAAGATCAAATAATGGAATTTAATATCTTTTATATTATAACTAACTTTGTTTCATGACACTAAGACTAGTTTTAATCATCACATTGTTTTTCACTTCTTTTTCTTCCTATTGTCAATCAACAGAAATTAATGGATACATCTTAGAAGGTGAAACCAAAATCCCAATTTCTTATGCAAAGATTTACTTTCTTGGAACCCAAATTGGTGCTTATTCAGATACCAATGGTTATTTCAGAATTGAATCAAACACAAAAAACTTATTTTCGGACTCTATTCTTATAACTTGCTTGGGCTATGATTCAAAGATTATTTTAATTCAAAAAGATTCGATTCAAAAAATAGAAGTTGCCTTATTTTCAAATTTGTTCTCTGAACTTGACGAAATTGTTGTTCATCCTGGTGAAAACCCTGCTTGGAAATATCTAAGACAAATTATTAATGCAAAAGATAAAAACAATCCCGACCAGCTCTCTTATTATTCATATGATGAATATTCAAAAGTACGATTTGACTTAAATCATTTTACCGATAAAATAAAGAAAAACATACTCTTTAGGCCGTTTGATTATATATGGGAAAATGCACAAATCACCGAAGATGGGGTCAATTATCTACCGGCACTTTTAACCGAACAATTATCTGAGCATAATTATCGTAAAAACCCTTTGGATAAAAAAGACATTATTATTTCTGAAAAAAGGACTGGTTTGGAAGGACCTAACCTCATTAATTTTACAAATGATTTATATATGAATCCCAACATTTATGATAATTATATGATGATATTAGGAAAATCTTTTCCTAGTCCATTAAATGATAATTATAAGAGTAATTATTTGTTCTATTTGCAAGATAGCACAACAACGCTAGATGGGAAAGAATATAAAATAAGTTTCGTTCCAAAATATAAAAGACAAATTGCTTTTACAGGGGAAATATTTATTGACTCTGCAACAAATGCAATAACGGAATATACACTACGATTTGATGTTATGGCAAATGTCAATTTTATAAGAAGTTATTACATCACACAAATTTTTAAAAAAATTGAAAACACCTATTGGATGCCTGAAGAAACAAAAGTTGTAGGGGATTTTACCGTTTTGGAAAATGCTTCAGATTTAACAGGTTTCTTTGGAAGAAAACAATCAATTTATTCGAACTATTCTATAAATGACACAATTTCAAACACTCAATTTAAGGGAGTTGAAAAGTGGATTTATGCCGACAGCAGTTTAATACGAAGTGAAAATTACTGGGAAAATAACAGAAAGTTGAAGTTATCTGAAGAGGAAAATCAATTAAAATTAATTTCCCAAAGGGTAATAGATGACCCGGCTTTTAAAATTCGAAAAAATATTATTCAAACAATTGGAACTGGTTTTATCCCATTTAAACCTTTCCAAGTGGGTATTTATTCTATGTTTAATTATAATAATATTGAGAACCTAAGGTTGAAATTAAATTTACGGACTAATCCAAAACAAAAGTTCCCAATTCATACAGATTCATATTTAGCTTATGGGTTTTCAGATAAAATCTGGAAATACAAAATCGATATAAATAGTCGTCTAAACCGACTAAATACTTTAAGGATAGGATCATCCTATTCATATGATATTCAACAAATTGGCCGAAGCTTTTATCAGCTTCCAATCGACCATACTATTGGTTCCATTACACAAATAGGACGAACAAATTCAAAAAATTATGTAAGGAACTTTGAAATTTATCTTGAAAAAGAGATAGTTACAGGTTGTCTTTTTAGATTGTCCTATTTTAATCAATTATTTCAACCTACAACAGGTAATAAATATCAAGAAATAAATGATTTAAATGGAGACACTTTAACTTTAAAAAGTTTAAATTCTTCTGGATTTAGAGGAACATTCAAATTTAGTTATCTATATAAAAAATTAACTGGTAATTTTTATGACCGTAAAGATTTATATAGTGAACCAAGGCCTTATCCTGATATTGCTCTATCATTTGATGTGGCAAATAAAAATTTACTCGGTTCACAATTCGATTATAATAAAATTAAAATTTCTATTCGACAAAAAGTTAATTTCAAAAAATTAGGCTTTCTAAATTATAATATTGAGTTGGGGAAAACTTTTGGTGACGTTCCATTTGTTTTTCTTGATATTCCGTTTGGTAATCAGTTACTTGTAGCCGATGAATATGCTTTTAATCTGATGCAATTTATGGAATATGCATCTGACGAATATATATTGCTTTATTTATCGCATCATTTTGGAGGATTATTACTTGATCGTATTCCAGTTATTAATAAATTAAAATTACGCTCAATTATTTTTGGTAAAACATTTATCGGAAATATAAGCGCCAAGAATAATCAAAGTCATTATCTTTTTCCTGAAGGACTGAGTGGAATTAACAACCCATATGTTGAGCTTGGTTTTGGTTTTGAAAACATACTCAAATTTGTGAGAATTGACTTTTTATGGAGAGTTACTCCATCATTGGAACAACACTATTACTTTTTCATTAAACCATCAGTCAAATTGGCATTTTGATTTAATTAAAACAGATTAGATTTAAAAACTATATTTGAATTTAAAAGAGAATTCAAGAAAGACAAATGGAGAGTTTAAAATATGACCTTATTATTATAGGTGGAGGTCTTTCGGCTTCTCTAACAGGACTGTCCTTATTGAATGTATCAAAACAATTTAAAATAGCAATAATTGAAAGAGATAGCGAATTTCCCCAAAAAATTGGTGAATCAACTAGTGATATAACATCAATTTTTCTTCGTTCATTAAATATTGACCAAATTCTTAAAAAACAAGCTGGAAAGGCCGGACTACGTTTTTTATTCAATGAGAATCTTTCTAAAAAAGAATCTGAAATATCTGAATTTTCAAGTCCTACTTTAAAGAAATCAATCCCAGGATTTCACCTCAACAGAAAACAATTCGATGAAGACCTTTTAAATGAAGTTGAAAAAAGAGGAGCAATAGTATATCGACCAGCAACAATTATACATGCTCAATTAAAACCTTTTTCGTATGATTTCGAAATAGAGATAAACAATTTGAGATTACAATTAAATTCTCCAAGAATTCTTGATGCTTCAGGTCGTTTTAGATATTTAAAAAATCAATTAAAATGGAAAGATGTTGATACTAATTTAAATACTGGAGCAATTATGGCTCATTTTAAAGGAGCTAATATGAACGCATTTGTAAGTGATAAAACAAAAAAATATTGGGATAAAAATGCATTGAATGATATTTCCTATTGTACCACACATTTAATGAGAGATCATTCTTGGTGGTGGTTAATAAGACTTGACGACGAAACCACAAGTATAGGTGTCGTTTATGACAAAACTAAAGTTACTTTTAACAATCCAGAAAACTATTTCAATGAGCAATTAGTTTGTGACCCACAACTTTCTGTTATTGTCAAAAATGCAACAAAATCAAATATAAATCACTTAGAGCTTTTACCATACTGTTCTGAAAAGCTATTTGAAAATGGTGCGGCAGTTATTGGTGATAGTGGTGCATTTGTTGATCCATTTGTAAGCCCCGGCATGGAGATGATTTGCCAACAAGTCATGTGGCTTTCAAAACTTTATATTAGCGATTTTAACAAGAAAAAATTCGATTTAAAGGCCTGGACTAAATATCAAAAAACCTTTCTAAATGCCTACAAATTTAAATTTGATCTTTACTCAAATTGGTATAAAACAATGACTTATTACGATTTAATGTCAAGTTGGATCAGGATTTCAAACGTAATTTATTTTGGTTTTCAAGTTTACCCTTCGTTAATTTATAGAAATAGACTAAAATTCCCTCTTCACCTTAAACATTTTGGCAAGATTGGATTTAACTTTTACAAAAATAGAATGAATAAAATAGCAAATGATCGGAGTATTTATGACAATTTAAAGAATCAAAAGCACGGCCTCGTATCATTTTCAGGAATTCAAATTAGAAAAGGATACATGTTTTTTATTGTTCCTACTAACATATTGTTTAAATGGGTTTATAGTTATTTACAAATTGAGATTCGCAATTTTAAGAAAAGAAAATAATAAATTTTATTTTGAATTTTCATTAATCAAACAGACCTTAAAAAATTAATTTATTTACTTTTAAATAAAAAACAACCCATTCAATGAGATTTTTATTACTTGACAAGATTAGAGAATTTATACCGGGTAATAAAGCAACAGGGGTTAAATGTTGGAGTCTTGATAATGAAATATTTCAAGACCATTTCCCTGGATTCCCAGCTGTTCCAGGTGTTTTGCTAACAGAATCAATGGCACAATTAGCAGGAATATTAATAGAATATAGTTATTGCAAAGAGTTTGGTGGGAAGAAAGCATATCCTTTTTTAAGTATCATTCAAAAAGCAAAATTCAGAAAATTTGTTTCACCAGGCGATCAATGTATTATTGAAGCAGAATTGCTAAGTGTGGATATAGGTAGAGGTTCAGCGAAAATTAGAACATTCGTTAACGATGAATTGGTTTGTGAAGCAGTTTTAAATTTTCTGGTTGGTTTAGAAAATGATCTCGGAGGAAACCCTTATATGCTAAAAAGGGATGAATACTATTATACCATATTACCTATAGAATTCAGATAATGGCAAATTATATTATCGGCCATCATGGATTTTTATCAACGATATTTTCCGAAGAAAAAGTTTCGAATATTTTTCAAACCAAATATACTTTAGGTAAAATTGATCTTGATAAATCGACTGCTTTTTATCCTTCAAGAAGCGATGAGAAAATTATGCGTAATGATACTAAAGCTGCTGTTGTTTCAATACAAAATTTGATTCAAGATTCAAATTTATCTTTTGAAGAATTAAATAAATCTTTACTTTTTGTTGCGAATGGTTCAAATATAGAAAACCTTGATTCTGTATATAGCAAGCTCGTTCAAGTTATTGAAAATCTCCCAACAGAAATAGAAGATATACAGCGATATTATGGGCTTTACAGAATAACTCCCCCTTTAACTGCTATAGAAACTTTAACAAATGCTACTATGAGTTTTATCGCCCAATATAGTGGAATTAATGGTCAAAATGCAACCTTTGGATCAACATCTATTTCTTCATTTTACGCGTTAAAAGAAGCAATTTTTAAACTTCAAAAAGGAGATGTAATGAATGCTTTTGTTTCGGCTTCCAATTGCAGTGGTAAATATTCTTTCTTGAGCAATTCATCTACTTTGGGATACAAAGACCGATGGAAAGAAAGTGCAGCTGTAGGGAATCTACTTCTATCAAAAAGAAAGGAATTAATTGGTGATGAATTGTGTAAGATCTCATTACTAAAATCAAGCACTAAAGTCCCAAATTTAGAAATGAGAAATGTTGAAAGAACGTGGGAACAACTTTTACCAGAAACCAAATCTGATTTATTATTTTTTTCTGGCGCATATGATTTCTTGACTTATGAAGAGGATAAAAATTATTGCTTAAAATTAAATAATAATACATTTTCACTTTTTCCTGAATTTGGTAATATGGGACCTTCAAATATTATAATGAGTATTATTTATTGTCTTACTAAATTGTCAAAAGAATTTCAGACAATTGATATTATCGATCGTGATTTATTCGGCAGGGAATCACTTATAAGAATTGAAAAATGTTAGAAAATAAAGTTTACATAATAGAATATGACCTAGTAAGTCCTATTGGCATTGGAAAAGATACACTTATAGAAAGTATCAAATCAGATCTAACAGCTGACCAATTAATAACGAATATCAATACGAATGGCATACCTTTTAAAAGAGGGGCTGAAATTAAGGAAGATTTAACTGAACGCTATAAAGATGAGTCTGAATCAATAAAATTGACTTGTAAGGCAGATAGAAAACTGGAATTATTAGTTGCATGTTATGGACTCATGAAAAATCGGATTGTAAATTTAACACCTTTGTTTAAAACTGATGAAACTGGAGTGATATTAGGTGTTGGTGCAGATTCTATTCAGTTTGAATTATTTGAAAAACATAAATCTTATGCCAACAATGATAATCCAATACTTGAAGTATTGACTCAAATAAACCAGAATAAAGAACAATTAAATATTACAAGTAATGCTTACGATATTTATTCGATTTACTTAGCCCAAAAATTTAATGCAGGAGTTTTTCAAAAATCAATATTAACAGCATGTACTTCATCTACTCAAGCTATTGGTTTGGCTTCGGACGCTATTAGAAATGGTGAAGTTGAAGTTGTAATAACTGGAGGTACAGATTCATTAATAAATCATCTCGCTTTAATTGCATTCGGCAAACTCGGTGTCATTCATGAATCAAATCAAAACAAGAGTTGTTTACCTTTTGATTTAAAAAGAAATGGTACATTGGCTGGTGAATCTGCTGGAATTGTAATTATGGCCTCTGAAAATTTTATTAGAAAAAATAACATTAAACCAATAGCCCAATTCATGGGATATGGCAATACCATTGATGGATATAAAATAACTGCCCCGGACCCTGATGGCACTTCAATGACACAAGCAATTAATGATGCAATGACTCAATCTGGATTAACTGTTAATGATATTGATTATATAAATGCTCATGGAACTGGAACAAAACACAATGATCAACTTGAACTTGATTCTTTTGAAAATGCTCTTGGAAAGGAGGTGAAAAAAATTCCTATTTCATCTACAAAAGACCGTCATGGTCACGCAATTGCAGCAGCTGGAGTTCAAGAAGTTTGCTTGATGTTGGAATTAATGAAACATAAAATTATTCCAAAAAATCTTAATTTAACTTCCCCTTGTGACGATACGTTCAATTTGGTTAAAGAGAATATTTCTAAACCAATAAAATATGGCATATCCAGTAATTTCGCTTTTGGAGGCATAAACACAGTCTTGATTATAAAAAATGAAATAAATTGAATTTAGAATTAGAGAATAAAATTGTTGTTATTACGGGAGGAACTGGCGGTATTGGATCTCAAATTGTCTTGGATTTTTTGACAGAACAAGCTATTGTTATATGTTTGATACGCAATCAGTCAAAAATGGAAGACTTGTTGAATCAATTGAAACTAATAAACGTTACCACAAAAAATCTGCATTCGTATGTATGTGATTTATTGAATTATGAGGAAATTCAAAAAGTAATATCCGACATTACAATTCAATTTTTAAAAATTGACATACTCGTAAATTGCGCTGGTTATGCAATTGAATCTCCATTCGCCCTTTTGAATAAAAATCAAATAGATGATATGATTGATTTAAATTTGAAGAGTCCGATTTATTTATGCCAAGCAGTCTTAAGGCCAATGTACAAGAATAAAAGTGGAAGTATAATTAATATTTCTTCTATTTCAGCAATAAAAAAGGGAAGAGGAATAAATGTATATGCTGCAGCTAAAGCTGGAATAGAAACCTTTACTCGAACATTGTCGCAAGAAGTGGGTAGAAAGAATATTCGCGTTAATTGTGTCCGACCTGGAATAATTGACACAGAAATGAGTCAGAGTGTCCAAAAAATTGCTCATGATATAATAAAAACACAAACGGCACTTGGAAGGCCTGGCATACCTTCAGAGATTTCTAAGGCAGTATTATTTTTAGCATCAAATAAAACTTCATCTTATATGACGGGAGAAAGTCTCACCATTGATGGAGGTCTATTTTAAATTTTTAATATGGAAACAAAGGATATTTTTGAACAAATTAAAATAATAATTGAAGAATCAATTGGTACACCTGCTGATACAATTGAATTGGATGACACCCTTTTTGGTAAACTTGGTATAGATTCAATAGATTTCGTAGATATACTTTTTGAACTTGAAAATTTTTATAATATAGAATTAAAGGTAAGTGATATTGAAGCTAGGGCTAAAGAAGAATTAGGTGAAATACCCTACGAAATAAATGGTATTTTGACTCCTGAAGGCATAGAATCCATTAAGAAATATATGCCAGAAATAAATCCAACTGATTTAAAAGAAGGCCTCAGTGTTCATGAATTAGTGCAATTGTTTACAGTTCATTCCCTTTGTAAAATAGTCCAATATAGACTCGATCAACTAAAATAATTCGCAAGAAAAGCATAGATGAAAATACTATTAATAGGTGCTTACGGTTATACTGGAAAATTGATCTGTGATGAATTTGAAAAATTCAATATTCTTTTTTCAATTGCAGGAAGAAGTGAAGAGAAGTTGAAAGAAGTTAAGAATGATTACAAAAATGTTCAAGAGTATTATACTTGTGACATTAGATTTATAGATGACCTGAGCATGTTTAATCAAACTGATTTTTATATTAATTGTGCTGGACCATTTACTGAAGAATCCTCCTCTTTTATAGAACTTATAGCAAATAGTGGAAAAAAGTATATCGATATCTCTGGAGAAGTTGGATTCATAAAAAACTCGAAAGAAAAATTTCACGCAAAAGCGATTCAAACTGAATCATTAATTATTCATGGAGTTGCTTTTGAGTCAATGTTAGTTGACTTAATTCTTCAGGGAATGCCAAAACAGTCTAAAGGTCAAAATATTAATGTTTTTTATCAATTTAATCAAAAAAAAGTTTCTCCTGGGACAAAAATGACGATGAAGCTAGCCAACAATAGAGATTTGCTTCAAATTGCGAATGGAGAATGGACTTTTAATGATACAGAAGAAAAATTCCAGACTTTTAATTTGAGCAATTTTTCTTTATCTGCCATACCGTATCCTTTGCCAGAAATAGCATTTGCTTATTGGAACTATGAACCTAAAGAAGTAAAATCATTTCTATTACTTCCTATAGACGAAGCCATTTACATTCAACCTTTTAATCGCTCACAAGATGACCCTAAAGAAATCCTTGAGCTTTTAAAAACACGAAAAAAAAATGGGCCATCAAAAGTGGAGAGATCGCTGCAAAAATGTGAAATAATTGTTTCTTTTGGAAAAATGAAATGGCATTTAGAATCAACTGATATGTACCAAATTACCGCTGAATGTATTCGAATTTTAACTTTAAAATTGTTAGGTAATGTTGATTTTAAAGGAGTTTTGAATCCAGCACAGTTATTTAAAGAAGAGGAATTTGAAATTTTGAATTCATTAAATGTAAAAATAAATAAAGGTGTTGAATTCGAATCAATACTTTAACTAAGATTGTGAAAGAACAAATAACTCATATAGAAAAAGATGTCATTTTCAAAAAGCTTTTTTGGTTTTTTATTGCATCATCGGCCATACTGTTATCTGGTTTTTTTCTTTCAGGTCAAGACGATTTCATTCAAATTGGAATATTAATGAGTTGCAATTTAAGTGGTGTCTTTCTAGTTTATCGATTAAATGATTGCATTGACCAAAACAAAGATTTAAAATTCAACATCAAAAGTTTTTTATCTTTTCCGTTTCACAAAGCGATAATTGTAATGTTGGTTACCGTTATTATTCCATTAGCTCTATTTTACTTGAATCACTTCGTTTTTCTTATTTTGTCTCTTGCAGCCATTTTTGGTATAATCTATTCAATCAATTTTAAATTTGGAAACGTTTATTTTAGATTGAAAAATATTTTTTTAATTAAAAATATAATGATCGGCATAACATGGGGAAGCTTGATTTTAATAGGATCTGGAAGTATAGACCCAATAATTATTAAAGTATTTATTTTTACATCAATTCAAGTTTTTTTGGGAGGAATGATAAGAGACATTCCTGATTTAGATAAAGATTCAATTCAAAATGTCAAAAGTTTCCCTGTTGTTTTTGGGATATCAAGAACAATAGTTTTCATGCATATCATTAATCTTGGGACAGTTTTCATTTTTTCATTTATAGATTTTCAATTAACAATTCTTTTATTTGCAATTCCAAGTCTTTGGAGATGCATCAATCTTACTTTACTTGGATTCAAACCAAACAATCCAAATTGGAGTCAATGGATGAACCTTTTTACGTGTATACTTTTGTTTTTAATGGTGCTTATTTCTATTGCATATGAATACAATATTAAATGATACTTCCCCATTTCAATTGGGACTTATTACCTTGATTTCAGCAACTGTCTTTACAATTATATGGGCTTTAGATTCTAAAACACATGGAAAATTGGTTAAAATTGATGTTACAGATAAGGAATTACAAACCCATCGAAATATATTAGTTGCATCATTTTTAATGGAATTTTCTCTTGTGTTAATGTATTGGAATCAATGGCTTGCTCTTACTTTATTCATCGCTTCATTTGTTACTCGAATTGTTCATGAATTTATTGATGAATTACATTTTCATACAGACAGATGCTCAATTTATGAATCCAGACTTCATTTGGGAATGTGGATATCCATTCTTACAAAGACTAGCGCAATGTTTATTTGGGGATTCTTTATGCAATACGATGGAATTTTAGAATTGCCCATTTTTATGTACCTATGGGCAGTAATAATTTTTTTAACAATGTCCTATATTAGCCTAATAGAATGGAAACGTTAAACAGTTATTTTTTTAAAACTTTGTCTAATAAATAAGGAAGTAATGTTAAATCACAAATAACATTTATTAAAAAAACAACTGCACACACTACACCAAAAGTTTGGCTAGGGTTAAAAATACTGAAAACGAACATAAAAAATCCACCAATTAATATAACTGAGGTAACTATCAACCCGAAACTGATTTCAAGTAATTCGGATTTCAAAACTACTCTTCTATAAACGACATGAATAGTATCATTTACAATTAATCCAATAGAAACAACAGCAATCATTGCAGTAAGTAAGTTCAGATCCAAATTGAAAAAGTAATAGATTAAAATCACAAATGACAGCGGGATCAGATTTACACCGATACTAATAAGTGTATAAACAACTGATTTCGTCATTAAGTAGATTAGAATTGTAATTAAGAGACCAGAAAAGAGTAATGAACTTAGAAGAGATTTTGCTGAACGGTTATTCAGCTCATTAATTAATAAACCATAACTAAATATTTTAACATCATATTCTAAGTGATACTTTTTTAAATTGTTCTCAATCTTCTTTTTAACTTTCATTAAATCTTTTGAATGAAGTAATCTAACATCAAGTCTAACAGCCTCATTTGTTTGTGTATGATATGGATTGAATTTTGAAGGGAATCTAATTAATGCAGAAAATCCTTGATATTTGTTTTTATAATCAATTTGATCTTTAATAGAATTTACCTTACCGATTTCAGACAGAGATTCTAATTTTGAATGTAATTCACAAGCGATTTTTCTCAATTCATAAGTAGATGATTCTTTGTTCTTTTTGCTTATCATAACCTCCATTCTGTAAATGGAATAGTATTGTTCATTAATTATTTTTTGATCTTCATATAATTTTGTACCTCGAGGAATAAAGGTATCCATGTTGGTGTCGAATTTAAGAGACGGTAAAAAGAAGAATGAAACGATAAAAAGCACAACTAATCCAATACTATAACGAAACTTGTATTTATCTAAATGTTTTGAAATGTAGCTTATTTCTTTACTTTTAATCGTTCTTTTTTTGATAAACCTAAGAGAAAATAAACCTACTCCAAAAGTAAATATTAATGCTGTTAGTATTGCTAAGCCAGTGATAAGACCAAAGTTTTGAATATTAGGTGCATCATTGAAAAGAAATGAAAAGAAGGCAACTGCTGTTGTCAAAGACGTATTGATTGATGGGACTAAATAATTAGAAAGAACCTGCTTCAATTTTTCATTATGACTTTCTATGTGTTCCGCAGCCAAATAACCCGTTAAAATATGAATTGCATCTTCTACTACTAAAACTAAAACTACTGGAATTGCCAGTACTGTAATAATATTCAAAGGAATATCGAAAATAGAATAGAAGTAAAATACTGGACAAATAGAAAGGCCTATTATTAATAACAAGTATATCAAGATTGAAAAATCTTTATAAACGAATATTAAAAAAAGTGTAAAAAACGCTATAATTAAAATGGAAAGAACAATCCCATCTCTTTTAATCGATTGAGCAATCTCATTTCCAACATGAAAAGAACTTAGAGCATTCGTTTTTTCAAAATTTGGATCTTCTTTATTTAAAATAGAATTAAACAATTCCAGATTAAAATTATCTACTGAATCTACAAAAACGATGAATAAAAATGACAAATTGTCTTTACTAATCAATTCCTCAACTAACGGCAGTTGCTTAGCTCTAAGAAGAACGCTTTGTATTGATTCATTGCTAGAATCACCAATTTTCAATAGCTTATTGGCATGATTCAACGATTGAATTCTAATATTTTTAATATTACTTATTAACTTTTCCTCAAGTTTGTCAAGAGAATTAAGAACGTTAATCGCTTTGGTTGCTCTTGCAACAATGTTAACTTGAATGAATTTCGCTGAACCAAAATTTTCTGAAATTTCTATACCATTTTTATATTGGTCTA
The DNA here is from genome assembly GCA_009885545.1 of Flavobacteriales bacterium. Classification (GTDB taxonomy): domain Bacteria; phylum Bacteroidota; class Bacteroidia; order Flavobacteriales_D; family Crocinitomicaceae; genus M0103. The sequence goes on along the minus strand of VFKM01000092.1, from coordinate 13,165 downwards.
AATTTTCAACATTAAATCCTTTTATTTCACCATTAATTTTTATTGGTTTCATAAAAACAGACATCGCAATTAAACAAATAATTGAAATTATGGTTAGCGATTTTTGATGTTCGATTAAAAGTGTGATGACTTTATTTTTCATTCATTATTCAATAAGGAATTTCATCATTAACGCGTTGAAAGTGAATGGTCTTTCAATATTTGGCATATGTCCAGAATTCGAAATCACCTTCAATTCCGCATTGTCCCCAATATGTTCATTCAGTTTTATTCCCAATTCGATTGGAGATAAATCATCTTCTTCTCCCCATAACAATAGTATTGGAAAAGAAAAATTATAAATATGTTCGTTTAAAAGATGTTGATTTCCCATGAAATCATCCATTAATTTTCTTCTGTCATCACATTGATAGATATAAAGGTTTTTATGGATGTCATTAAAAACAAACTTTGGAAAGACGCTTAGTTTATATCTAGAAATATTATATAATATGTATAATTTTTTATAATCAATTGGAACCAAAACTTCAGATTTTTTAGTTACCTCCATTTTTTTTAAAATCGTATTCCAACCATCTTCAATTGAGTATTTAACTGGGCAATTGGAAATAAAAAATTTATCAATTTGAAATTCATTCAATAAAGCAAACTCGCATGCTACTAAGCCTCCATAGGATGTTCCTCCAATCGATAAAGTATTTATATTCAAATCAATCAAAAGCAATTTTATCATTTCAACTTGATCTGAAACTTTATAGGATTTGGGATGCATTGAAGAATTTCCAAAATAAATGAGATTGGGGATCAATAAATTATAATTTTTCGAAAGAATTCTTACTTGTTTGTACCAGGAATATTTAGCATTTGGTCCAAAAGCGTGCAATAATAATAAGGGTGGAAGTTCATTATTCCCAATCCAAAATTCAACATTATACTTACCTAACTTTTTGGTTTTTAGAGATAATCCACATTTTGAAAATGTCCAATCGATTAATTTATCATATATGTGAAAAGGACTAATTTTCATGAATCATTATAACTTATTTAAAATAAATGAAATACTCTGTTTGTATTTTGATGCCAATTCAATTTTACAACCAATGGCATTAATTAATTCCAGTTCAAATCGATCTAATAATTCTGTTCCTTTGACTTTGTCTTGATATTTGTTTTCTACCTCAAATTCATAAATGTTAATTACTTCACCCCCTCCTAAAAGACTATAAAATTTGGAATAATCACGTGAAGTTTCTAAAGTCCAACTGCATGTAGGATGATCTATGAAATATTGCGGACGTGAATTAATGTTCATTAAATAGTTCGGTAAATTTTTTAAATCAGAAGTGGTGTGCTCATAATCAACGAATACGTGACTACGTTTCCTTAAGGATTTACCAATCAAAACTGGTTTTAGATGCTGTAAAGTTAAAGTATTAAAAACGGTAGAGTCAAGATACTTTAGCTTTTGAAATGGGATAATAGGGGAATCTATTTTTAGTGAAATCCACAGTTTTATTAAGTCTAGGTCGTGTTGGAAAACAACCTCAAGAGCCGGTGTTTTTATTGCATCGTAATAAGCAAATATTCTATCAAGAATTGTCGTAATACGCACCCATTCTAACCCATCTTTCACGCGATAAAAGTCCAATTCTGTTTCTTCAACTTCCATTCTAATATCCTTATGATCAACCATTTCACTTTTTAATTGAAATCCATATGCTACTATTGAATCAGAGATATTGCGTTTTCTAAAGCGTAATGAAAAACCATTTTTATACATTAAGAAATCTGGAGAATCGAGATAAAGATCATAATACACGTAATCTGAATGATTATAACTAGACAAACCATTTAAATAATTTGATTTCATTTCCATTTCAGAAATCGAAATGCCCTCAGGAAGGATATACTTTCTTTGTTCTTCAATTCCTTGTGAGAAGGAATAAAAAGTGTTAATCAATATAAAAAATAAACTTATTTTAGTTCCCATAATTTCTGTTTCTGCCTTTTTTAGAGAATAAACTTTCTGGATTTTCGTAACGTTTATAATCCTTCTTAAGCTTACCTTTTTTTACAATAAGTTCATTGTTTTCAAAAATTGTAATTTTTTTATCAAAAGCAATAGGGTGATTATCTTCAATGTCAAAAGCTCTCAAAATAGAAGCTCTTCGTGAAGCAAGTTTGTTAAAATACAATTCTTCAATAGGATATGGCCACATTGCTTTAGATAAACATTTTCGTAAACTCAAACTATCCAAAGCTTCAATTTTTGATGCCATCCATTTCAAATCCATATATGTAGCTTTGCCATATGGGGTAAGCATAACATTTACTTGGTTTTGAAGGATTACCTTGTTTCCAACCTTTTTTGCAGCTTCCCACGAAAACTCATTAACAAGTCCAACTTTAAAATCAAGTGGCAGAAGTTTAGTTTTTACACCGAAACTTGTTCCAAGGTCTGAAAAAATAGCTGAAATTTTATAATTATAATTTCCATCATGAACCAATGTCAATAAAGTGTTTTCTTCTTTCGTATCCCAATTACCAATAAACGCGTGCAATAACAAAGCAGCTCTTAATGCCCTATTATTTTCATTATTCATATCATCTGGTAAAAAGGAACCTAAACGTTTGACCCTATCCGGCCTAGCTTCCAACCCACATTTTATGAACTGAACGTACAATCTACCTAAATAGGGTGATAAATCTGGGTTTATTAATATCATTTCTTCAGTGATATTACCTTGATTGGAAAAATACGGGGTTATATCAACTTTACAAAAAACATAAACACTGTCCCGTAATTGCGTCCAATTCTTTATTGTTTTTGTGCTATCAAATACGAGTGTGAGTTTATCTTTCCCATAAAAATAAGGATGGTCAACATCATATCCCATTGCCGCAAAAAGTCTAGAACCTACGACATCTGAATGTAATTCATCACCCCATTTCACAACCCATTCATTATCGAGGTCTAAATCGATTGTTTCTATTTTTGGAGCTGATCCGCTACTGGTTAATTCATTAAAAATTACAACCATTTCTTTTTCAGCATCTATTTTTTTTGAATTTGCCATGTTACCAAATTCTTGATACAAAGTATCATTAACAGAATTCCAATACGGAGAAGCTGTATTTTCAAATATAGGTTCAGCAGTTATTTTATACCTTTTTCGACGTTTATTCTTGATAGTATTCTTGATTAGAAAAAGCTTCATTTTAAAAGAAGGAACAGCATTTTGATTGGATTCCGCTTTCTTTTTGAAGGATAAGTTTATATATTCTAGTTCAACTAATAATTCCATAGTCACGGAGTCTATTTCACTATTTTCCAAATAAACTTCTTCAATTCGTTCACTCAAATGTTTGACATGTCTAATTACCGCATTTGATCTTTTTGTAATTTGAATACCATTTGTCGTTTTCACATTAACATTCGTAAGAAAGTTAGTTGTTCTGCGTAATTCAATGATATTAATTTTCTTGTTTAATAAATATTGCTGAATGAATAAATCTTGACCTTGATGTAAAGAAGAACTATTAAATTGTTGACCAGAGGCGTATAATAAAGAGCAATTAAGAAATAGAAAGAGTAAAAATTTCATATAATAATAAGATTGAAAAATAATAAAAGAATGTTTTTCATAGTGGTTTCTTTTTGCTCAACACAAATATACCTCTTTAACTTTGATGACAATTATCGAATTACGTATCTTTAAATTAAGCAGTTGCGAATATCACAGATTGAAAGAATACAAGGCTATTCGCAATATAGAATTGTGGTCCCAACAGGAATCGAACCTGCATCTAAAGTTTAGGAAACTTCTATTCTATCCGTTGAACTATGGGACCAGTATTTCAAAAAAAAAGGAACTCATTGCTGAATTCCTTTACTTTGTAGCGGGGACACGACTCGAACGTGCGACCTTCGGGTTATGAGCCCGACGAGCTACCAACTGCTCCACCCCGCACTCTATTCACTAAACATGAAGTTTAAATGCGCTGCAAAGGTACTCAGAGTTTAGAGTAATTCCAAATTAAATTTAAAAAAAGTGTTTTTTGTAGAATATCAAAAATGAATATGTGTCCATAGATATACAAAAAGAAATTATTTAATTGAAACTTGTTACTTTTGTTTGAACGAACATTATTCGAAAAACAAAAAGTATGAAAATCCAGATTATATATTTTTCAATTTTTTTATCTTTTATTTATACTGGCTGCACTTCTGGTAATGATAAAAACGGGAAATCCGAAGATGTTAAAGCACAACCAAAATTTCCAAATGAAGAGCAATTGGAGGAAAAATTAGCTGCAATTGAAAACAACAAAAATTTATTGGTAGTAAATAGTCTCAATTATAATAATAATGCGGGTTCAACGGCTGGTGCAGTTGCTTATTTGAATGCTGAAAAAAATACTGTTAAAATGGATGAAATGTTCTCAGATATTACAACTGGAAACTATGGTACATATACCTTCTACATTGAAAACGGTAAAAAATTCGCTTCTAAAGAAGTATATTTTGACAATGAATTAAAAGTTCCAATTTTCGTTGAGCGCATTTCATTTTATGATAAAAACCAAAAAGTAATTTATACGAAAGAACGAACTGCAGAATACGAAGAGGACTTGCCAAAAATGCAATTTCAAATTGCTAAATTGAAAGAATGCTCTCTTGATCGTACAATGAGAATACTTAACCAAGAAAAAGACTTTGAAACGACCTTTCAAGGCTTTGCCTCGGATGGAAGCACCAAATTTTTGTTAGTTGGAGAAAACACACCAGATGGATTTGCTTCATCACTTGCCGTGCAGCGTCTTGATAAAGTAATTGAAAAGTTGTCGGATAATGAAAAAGCAATGATTGGAAAGAAACTAGAAATTCAATATGATGTGATGGTTGACGCACAAGGGTTGACTTTTCAGATACTTCAGTCTGTTACAATTCTGAATTAACAAACATTAAGGAATTTTTACATTTATTCATTTTTATATAGATTCTTCAACCTTTAACCAAACAATTCAGCCGTTTGACATTTTTAACAAGATTGTCTCTTTTTGTTTGATTAAATTTGTTCCTTCAATGAATTAATATTTTATGAAGAACCTATTTCAATTATTTCTAGCATTAATTTTCGTGTTTTCTTTGCAAACTGCATCTGCTCAAACAATGAAAGTTACAGGTACAGTTTATGACACTACAGGTGTTAAACCATTGCAAAATGCTATGATCATGGCTGTTCGAGTAAAAGATTCTTTGCTATTAGGATTTACTCGAACTAACAGTTTAGGAGCATTTAACTTAACACATTTTGAAGCTGACACATTTTCGTTAGTGATAGCTCATCCAAATTTCGATGATAGAACATATTACATCTTCGGTAACAAGGACAATTATGAGATAAATATTCCAATGGCTAAAATGACTTCTAAAACCAAGGAGTTGCAAGAAGTTATTATTTACGCCAACAAAAATCCAATATATTATAAAGGAGATACTTTAGTATATGTAGCTGATTCATTTAAAGTGGCGGAAGGTGCTGTTGTAGAAGATTTACTAAAGAAATTGCCAGGACTTAAGATTGATAAAGATGGTAAAATCACTTCTCAAGGGCAGGAAATAAATAAAGTGTTAGTTGATGGAGATGAGTTTTTTGGAACTGACCCAACCGTTGCCACAAAAAATCTTGCAGCGGACGGAATTCAAACTGTTCAAATATATGAGAAAACCGATAATGAAACAATCGGTGGGTCGGATGCAAAGATTAAAGTCCTCGACCTCAAATTAAAAGATTCCGCCAAAAAAGGATATTTTGGAAGGGTTTCAGGCGCATCCGATTTGTTCCTAACTCCAGGAGCTAAATATATTGGAGGAACTCCATTTTATGAAGGAGAATTACTTTTCAATAAATTTGACAGCAAACAAAAAATATCGGTTTTCGCCTTAGGATCAAATACGCCAAGATCTAATTTTGGACGGGGAGACTTGAATAAATTTGGTTTATCAAATGAATCTGGAGCAAATGGAAATTTTTGGGAAGCAGATAACAATAATAATAATGGTGGAATTCCTCAAACGTTTAAGGCAGGAATTTACTTCTCAGATAAATTTGGTGAAAAACAAAATACTGACCTTTTATTTAACTACTCTTATTATAACGATAGAATAGATTCTAGAACATCTGAATACTCGCAATACTTCTTGACAGACACAACCTACAACACAGAGGATTCGACTCGTTATGTTGCTACGAATGAATCTCACAACTTGAATTTAAAAATTACAAGTCAAGTGGATTCTTTAACATTAATAGAGTTCAAGCCTTCTGTAAGTTTTGATAGTGGATACACGGATAACACTGAAGCATCTGTTTTTAGAGGTGAAACAGGTATCCAATCTTTATCAACACAAATCGGAAATATAAACGATTCTAAAGGTATTAAAGTGAATAACACTGTACGTTTGTATAGAAAATTCATGAAGAAAAGAAGAGAGTTGGAAATTCGTTACGACTTGGTTTTATCAAAAAACACGACCGATGGTTCTCTTTATTCAAAATCAGATTACTCCTTATTAGGCATTATTGATACAATTGATCAGAAAAAAATCAACAACAACTCTTCAACAAGCCATTATGCTACGACAACATACTATGAACCACTTTCAAAATTTGTGAAATTAAATATCAATTATCTTTTTGAATATGGCGTTTCCAATCAAGATAAAATAGCTTATGATAAATTAAATGGTGAGTATACTGAAATGAGACAAGACCTATCAAATAACTTCGATAATACACGTGTGCAAAATAGAGTTGGGACAGAATTAATCTATGAAAAAGGGAAACATTTTATTTCTGGTGGAGCCTTTTTTAGAAACATTAATATTGATAATAATAACTTGACTTTGGATACTGTTATCAATCAAAATATTAATAATGTACTTCCTAAATTTAAGTATGAATATAAACCAAGTGTAAGTAAGAGAATGTCAATTAATTATAGGACAAGTTCTCAACAACCTTCAATCAATGATTTACAGCCAATTGCAGATAATTCAAATCCAAATAGAATTCAGGAAGGAAATGCTAATCTTAAACCAAACTATGTTCATTCACTTGATTTTAACTTCAATAATTGGAATGCATTAAGCGGTAAATATTTTTGGTCTGGGGCGTCTATGAATATCACAGATAACGCTTTTGCGTCTGAAACAAATTTTAACAAATATGGTCAAACGATAACAAAAACAATTAACGTAGATGGTAACTTATCCGCAAATGTTTTTGCTGGCGCTGGACTACCTATTTTAGACCGTGTAATTGAATTCAACCCAAGTTTATCAGGGGCATATAATAAATATAAAAATGTCATAAGTGGTGCAGAAAATACTACAGAAAATTATGTCTTAACACCAGGGTTAGATATAGATTTTGAATGGGATTCACTTGAGATTAGCTTAACGTCAAGTTATTCATACAACAATCCAAAAAGTTCATTAAGTAGCTCTTCTAACACTCCTTTTTCAACACAAGAATATGGCATTGGAGTTAAATGGACATTGCCAGCTGGTTTTATAATTAAAGCGGATGGTAACTACACAAAAAATTCACAACCAGGTGCTGGATTTTATGACACCGAGTTTTTTATACTTGATGCTGAAATCAGTAAAAAATTCTTGAAAACTGGAAACCTTGTAGTTGCTGTTATAGGTAATGATATATTAAATCAAAACATTAGTGCTAGTAGAACTGTTAATGGAAATACTATTACTGATAATAGAACAACAATTATTTCAAGATATTTTCTCTTGAAAGTGACATATAGATTCAATAATCGTAAAATGAAAGAAGATGATTTTAGAGGCATGCATTAAAAGAATTCTTATTCTAGGAGTAGTTTTATTTACAACTTCTTTTGGTATAAATGCTCAGATTACTTCTGGGAAAATTATTTTCGAACGTAAAACAAATTTGAAAAAACGGATGGGTGATAATCCGAGAATGAAAAATTTTATTACTGAAGAGAATAAATACCGTGTTGAGAATTTCGAATTATTCTTCAATGATTCGAATACAGTTTTCAAACCAATCGAAAGTGACGAGCCTTCAGCAGAAGGTTTTTTGAAATATTTTACTACTAGAAATACCGTGTATCAAAATATTAATTCTAAACAGAAATTCATTGAAATGGATTTGTTTGGTACTCCTGGATATATTAAAGATTCTATGGATACTAGATCTTGGAAAATAACAGAAAGCAAAAGAGTTATCAGCGGTTATAACTGCCGCAAAGCTTTTTGGCAAATGAATGATTCTACAAGAATTTATGCGTGGTTTTCAGTTGATATAGTTCCATCTATTGGTCCTGAAGGATTTCAAGGTTTACCTGGAGCAATCCTGGGCATGGCAACCGAAGACGGAAGTGTAGTATATTTCGCGAAAGAAGTGAAAGCGATGGATGTTCCAGCAGCTCAATTTATCTACAACGAAAAGGGCAAGGATATTTATACTGAAAAAGCCTTAATGGAAGAACTGAAAGTAAAAATGGGACAATGGGTAAAACCTGGAGATCTAGAAGCAATGTTCTCCTGGCTTTAGGGATTTGCGATTTATAATTTGGAATTTGTGATTAATTACGAATTCCAAATCACGAATCACTCGTTTTCCGCTACTACTTCTGTTACTTCAGGTAAATGAGATTTTAGCAAGTTTTCAATGCCACCTTTAAGTGTATTTGTTGATGAAGGGCAACCTGCACAAGAACCACGCATTACAACAGTAACTACGCCGTTTTCAAATCCTCTGAAGTCAATTGCACCACCGTCATTTTCTACCGCTGGTCGAACATATTCATCCAACAAACTTTTGATTACATCATCGTATTCTGATGGTAAATATTCCTTTTTAGGCTTATCTTCTGTTGCTTCAATTACTGTCTTCGGCGCTGGCATTTGAATTAAAACATCTTTGCCTTCAGTAATCCATCCTTTCACAAATTCCCGCAATTCCATTGAAATAAAATCCCAAGGAACATTATCTGTTTTTGTAATCGTAATAAAATTCGCTGCCATGAAAACGTTCTTGACAAAAGGGAAATTAAATAATTCTTCAGCCATTGGTGAAAAACCTTTAGCATCTGCCTTTGAAGAAAATTCAACTGAATCTCCTGTAATAAGTAAGTATTTATTCGCGACAAATTTCATTGTCGACGGATTTGGTGTCATTTCTGCGTAAACTGTAACAGGTACATTCATGTTATTATTTTTTACAAAATTAAGTTAAACTTCCAATAATCAATTGTTATTTTATTTTAATAAGACAATTATTAGCTTATTTTTGTTTAGTGAAATTTTTAAGAACTTCAATATTCATTTTATTTGTTGCCTTTACATTTATTGGAAATGTAGGTTTCAGTATTTTTACACATACGTGTAAAGAGGATGGGGTTTTTCGTTCTTATTTTATAGAGCAAACAGATCACTGTGATGAGCACCAGGAAGAAACTCTTCCGCCTTGTTGCAAGAAGAAAATTATAAAGGATAAAGATTGTTGCAATGATGAGGTAGATGTTATTCAAATCAAACTTGACTTTCACAACCAATATCAGCCATCGATTGAAACGTGCTTTTTTGTAATTGAATCGTTTAAATATGATTTTGCAAAAAATAGTTTATTCGCCTCGAATAATCAATTAACAAAACACATACATCCTCCTCCAAGACCTTGGGGTAAGGAATTACTCATTTCACATCAAGTTTTTCGTATATAAAATTTAATGACTAACAAGAGTTATTCATTAAATTAAAATAATATGAGAAGTAAAATATTGGTTTTACTTTTTGTTTCACTGTCTCTTTCATCCTTTTCTCAATTAAAAGGTGTTGTATTAGGGCTAAATGACACAAAAAGAGAGCCGCTCATTGGAGCAAAATTAAAATTAACAAACAGTAATATTGGTGTTGTTACGAATGAGGAAGGAACGTTTGAGTTGATTCTTCCGAAAGAATTACCAGACACGTTAATTATTACAGCATACGGTTACAATTCAGACACCATAATCGTTGACAAGAAAGACAGGTACATTTCTTTAGAAATAACATTGTTTTCTGATAAAATGATTCCTGAAGTTGTCATTCAAATGAGAAGGGATACCCACTCTATCTCACGGTTGAAAACACTGCATGTAGAAGAATTAACTTCAGGCGAATTAAGAAAAGCGGCTTGTTGCAACCTTTCTGAATCATTTGAAACAAATGCATCAGTAGATGTCAATATTACGGATGCCGTATCAGGCGCGAAAAAGATTCAAATGATGGGATTGGATGGTGTTTATACCCAAATTCAATTAGAAAACATTCCTTATTTACGAGGATTGGAAAGTTCTTTTGGATTAAATTCTGTCCCTGGAACTTGGATTGAGTCAATTCAAATTACAAAAGGAACTGGTAATGTTGTCAATGGATACGAATCAATGGCTGGATTGGTAAATCTAGAGGTTAAAAAGCCGGCAGAAATGGAAAGATTCTTCTTCAACTTTTACACAAATGCATTCGGTAGAGAAGAAGTCAATTTGAACGCAGGACACATTCTAAACGAAAAATGGAGCACTGGATGGTTTGCCCATGCTTCAAGTATGTTTGGTGAAATGGATCAAAATGAAGACGGATTTCGCGATACACCTAAAGGAAGTAATCTAGCTTTTATGAACCGTTGGGCTTATCAAGGCAAAAAAATGGAATCTCAATTTGGTGTCAATGCCTATTTAGATCTCAAAAATGGTGGTCAAACAGGATTTAGTCGCTCAACCAACGATGGAAAATATGGTGTTCAAATTGATTCTAAACATATAGATGCATTTGCAAAAACAGGATTTTTTCTAAAAAAGCCTCAAACCTCAATTGGTGTTGTATATAATTTCAAATACCAAACAGTGGATGCAAAATTTGGAATTAGAGAATTTTCTGGTGAAGAGAAACGGGGTTATGTGAATGCCATTTATGATGGGTATTTTGGAACAACTGACCATAAAATCAAGGCTGGGATTAACGGTGTGTATATTGACATGAAACAGCATTTAGACTCATTGATTTCTGATCGAGTAGAAATTGTCCCAGGTATTTTTGGAGAATATACGTTTACTGGAGCACGTTTAACGACGGTTTTAGGTGCACGATTGGATTATCATAATTTGTTTGAATTTCAATTTTCACCTAGATTACATGCTAAATATACCCTGACTGAAAAAACAGATTTGCGGTTTACATCAGGTAAAGGTTGGAGAGTACCGAATTACATGATTGACAATATTTCACTATTGGCAAATTCGAAAACATGGATAGCCCCTATTGACTTAACGCCAGAAATTTCGTGGAACATCGGTGGTTCTTTGGTACAAGAATTTAGATTGTTTGAAGAAAAAGCGACCATTACCTTCGATTATTACCACACACTATTTGAAAACCAATTAATAGTTGATCGCGATTTCAATAGTAATTCTGTAATCTTTAAAAACCTAGAAGGAAGTTCATATTCTAATAGTTTTCAAACAGAATTTAGTTTTTCCGTAATAAAGAATCTAGAATTTAGATTGGCATATAAATTTTTAGATGTCAAAGCTGAATATGCAGGAATTATGCAACAGCAAGTTATGATTCCAAAACAACGCGGATTTTTTAATGTTGGTTATATCACTAGAAATAAACGATGGGAATATAATGCAACACTTTCTGTATTTGGAGAATCACGATTACCAGGCCTAACAGCGACGGATGCTGTTGAATACAGTGAAATTTACCCAATGATCAATGCACAAATTACCCATGTATATAAAAAGTGGGAAATCTATTTAGGAGGAGAAAATCTTTCTAACTTTAAACAAAAAAACGCAATTATTGATGCAGACAACCCTTTTGGAAATGAATTTGATGCAACACGCATTTGGGGACCAATTATGGGAATAAATATATATGCTGGTGTGCGATATTCAATAAAAAGAAAAAAAGTGTAGCCTTGATTTAGTCAAGCGTTATCTATTTAATAAAAGAGAAATAATAATCAATTAAAAAGTAAAATTATGAAAAAGATACTATTTTTAATGTTCGCAGTATTAGTAATGCAAAATGCTCACGCACAAGAAAAAAAATCAAAATTAGAAACTGTTGTAATACAAACTTCCGCAGAATGTGGACAATGTAAAGATCGCATAGAAGAAGGTTTAAATTACACAAAAGGCATAAAATTCGCAGAGTTGGATTTAGAGACAAAGAAAGTAACTGTGAAATTCTCTCCAAAGAAAATCAGTTTAATTGCTGTGAAAGAAAAAATCAACTCGATAGGTTACGATGCTGACGATTTAAAAGCTAAGAGTGAAATTGTGAAAACATTGCCGCTTTGCTGTCAACCAGGTGGAATGAAAAAGAATTAAAGTTAAAGCGTCGAAAGACGCTTTTTTTTTGAAGCAACCTTTTACTTTTCAGTTTTGTATTAAGCATGTATTAAAGTTATATAAATAAAAAAACCACACTTTAAATTAGGATTCCAACCGTTTACTCAATAAGATTTTTTTTAAAAAAATTAGAATAAAATAAAGTCGTAAATTGCATCTCTAAACTATGAATTATGAATTTTAAATTACTTTTTTCTCTTTTTGTTTTATTATCTGCGCTAACAGCAAATGCACAGATTACAGTTAATGGAGGATATACCGCTCAGCAATTAGCAGAAATTCTTGCTGGTTCAAATGTCACTGTATCCAATGCGGTCATAACCGGCCCATCAACCGGCTATGGTTCATTTGCTTCTTCAACAGGGTTTGTTTTTCCTTCTGGGGTAATATTGTCAAATGGCTTTATTACAAATGCTGTTGGGCCTAATAATGATCCAAATACAAGTGACAATCTAGGTGGCGCAGGAACAGCAGAGATGTCGGCATTAGGTGGCGCAAATTCATATGATGTAATTACTCTTGAATTCGATTTCATCGTTCAATCATCTTCTATTCAATTCAGCTATATTTTTGCTTCGGAAGAATATCCTGAATTTGCTCCACCTAATAATCCATCATTTAATGATGTTTTTGCATTTTATATTAGTGGACCTGGAATAGCAGGACAAGAAAATGTTGCATTAATCCCGAGCACTTCTACACCAGTGAGTATAAA
>VFKM01000049.1 GCA_009885545.1 Flavobacteriales bacterium | reverse complement strand
GTATTCGTAAATGTAATTGGTTCACCGGCAGCAACAATAGTTGATGAAGCAGTAAAACTAGCATCCAACGCTTCCGTAATGTCAATAAACTGACTTGTAGTCGAAGAGCACCCCATGTCCGAAGTTGTTTCCAAAATGATCTCTTGTTGACCCAAACTATTAAAAATAAATGCACTCGAAGCACCAACAACTGAGTCGCTGCTATTCAATATCCACAATGAATTAGCAATACTCCCAGAAGCCAGGGTTGAGTTATCTGTCAAGCTCGTATACGTGTCCATACACATTGGGCCGACTGTCATTACCGCAACTGGATTTGGATGAACGGTTATTGTTTGTTGCAAAGTATTTATACAACCATTACTAGCCGTAACGGTCAAATTAATAGCATGTAACCCAATTGTTGGGTAACTCTTCACCGGAATTGGCAAAATCGAACTTGTTAGATCTCCAAAATCCCAGAAATAAGTGACCGGCGCAACGGCAACACTTGTATTTGTAAATGCAATCAGAGCACTCGCACATGCATTTGAAGCTGTAAATGCTACTGTTGGAGATAGGTCAATAATCAAAGGAATAATAATCCCATCTACACAACCATTTGTATCCGTGACTTGAAAAGAGACATTGTAGTTTCCTGCAATGTCAAAGGTTCTAAAGGGTGTTGGAACAATTGATGTATTCGCTGTACCAGTCCATGGTTGATCAAAATTCCACAAATAAGCAGAAATTGGCGCAGCTCCTGGGGTACTTGTATTTGTGAATTGAACTGTTTGGCCTGAACAATGTCCTACTTTTGTAAAGTTCGCTGTTGGCAAAACATTCACTGTAACAACTTCACTATGAAAAGCACCGCAACCTGCAACAGATTCAACGTATAATTCAACGGTAAAAGTACCGGTTGCACTATATGTATACGTTGGACTTTGAGTATTATCAAGATTTCCATCTCCAAAATCCCAATTCCAAAGAGATACAGGATCAGTTGGTAAACCGACACTTAAATCAGTAAAAACATTCGCTAATCCAAAACATTGATCTTGAAACGAAAAGTCAGCTATAGGGGCCTGACCAGCAATAGTAATTTGGATTGTATCTTGTGCCACACAACCATTCACATTTGTTGTTTCTACAAAATAATTTCCAGTAGTATCTACAACATAATTAATCCCCGTCGAAGCATCTGGCCAAAGATATGAAACAGTTTCTGGGGCACCAATTTGCAAAGCTATAAGGTTATCCATACATAAAGAAGTATCTGCTCCAAGAAATGCTGTTTGTGAATAGGTATCGAGTGTAAACGAAATATTCCCACTGTTTCTTGTGCAAAGCATTGAATCTGTCACTTGAACGGAATACATTCCTGCAGCATTTATATAAAGCGACGAATCAGTTGCACCTGTATTCCATAAATAGGTAAATCCAGCTCCTAAACCAGTATCCCAAAGGATTGAATCATTTATACAAATACCAGTAATTAATGGAATTTGTATTTCTGGATAATTCACTTGAATCGTATCTCGAGAAACGAAGCCAAAAAGATCAGTTCCTTGCACCCAGTATTGACCAGGTTGATTGACTGAAATATTTGTAGTCGTAGCACCCGTGCTCCAAAGCAAGTTGGAATAACCACTTGGTGCAAGAAGATTAATTGAACAGAAGGAAGTTTGAGTTGTGTCTTTCCCTAAATTAATTGGGGGAGAATATTTATATCGAAGATATTTTTCTGCTTTTAATATTTCGGCAGAATCGGCAGAATTAATAAAAACAATTTCACTAATATTTCCATTTAGAAGTAACAATTCACCATCGTCATTTGCGTTATTGTATCCACCTATTAAAAATCGATAATTTGAATTGAAATTTGTCGCTGCTGATAAATTGGAAGTACCAAGTAGCGTATTGTTTACAGCGAATCTGTTTTTACTCACTGTTCTACTCGAAACAATACTATATAAAGAAAAATTTATAGAATTATAAGTTGAATAAATATGATTTGGAATTCCATCTTGATAAATGAATGCTGTTTGTGCTGCATCTTTTATTAGTCCATATCGATTAGGCGCTAATGCTGCTCTCGACTTCGCAAAAATCGTTTGATTTGAAGCACCCATTTTTCCAATAACAAACATTGACCTACTCAATAATCCTAAATCCAAAATATCACCTCCGTCCAAAAATTGAGTCCCAGAAAAACTTAAAGAAGGTAAATTATTTAATGAAACTGGTATGATTCCAGGTCTCTTTGCAGCATTTGTTTGATTCAATGCGTATGCATTTGGACTTAAGTCTGTCCATGTTTGGACATTGCTGCTTCCGTCCAATGTCAATCCCGCATCCGCTTTTAACCATAAAGATAAATCTGAATTTTGACTAGGATCATATATAGTAAATATATTAATCGAAGAGGTTTGTATACCACTTACTGTATTGGCAACAATCTTCCAATACCAAAGTCCATAGCCCAACGTTGTAGAAACCCAATTGGTTGAGGTCAATAAAGGTGATTGAATTAATCCTGAACTAAATGTTGGGTCTTGAGAAAGTTGAACAGTATAATCTATTACACCAACACAACTATTCCATTCAATTGTTGGAGTAAACGTATATTCATAAGCCTGATATTTCGGCGCAATACCAGATAAAGTTTGGGCATCAATTGTACTTGAAAATATCATCAAAATAAAACTACTCAATAGTAAAAAATATTTCATTCGCATTACTTTGTTTAAATCAGAATAATATATAGACGTTTAAAATCTTAAAAAGATAAATGTAAGGCAAAAATAATTCATAAGCAATCGTGTTTTATAAATATAATTTGTAATTCTATTAGTGAATTTCTCTATTTTTACATAGAAAATAATTAACACCTTATAAAACTTTGAACGACAAAATTGCCATAAAAGTCTCAAGCTTATCGAAGAAATATACCATTGGCAAACAGAAGGAAGGTACCTTAAAAGAATCTTTATCGGGTATATTTAAAAGTTCCGCTAAAAAAGTCGATGTTTTTTCGGCTTTACAAGACATTTCATTCGAAATCAATAAAGGAGAAGTTCTTGGCATTATTGGAAAAAATGGTGCTGGAAAGAGTACCTTGCTCAAAATACTTTCTCAAATTACAAAACCTACTGAAGGCAGTATTGAAATTAATGGACGTGTTGCTTCTTTATTAGAAGTTGGTACAGGCTTTCATCCTGAATTAACTGGTAGAGAAAATGTCTACTTAAATGGAACGATTTTAGGAATGACGCGCAAAGAAGTTAAAGCGAAATTTGATGAAATTGTTGCCTTTTCAGGTGTCGAGAAATTTATTGATACAGCTGTCAAACATTACTCTTCAGGAATGTATGTTCGTTTGGCCTTTGCTGTTGCAGCTCATTTGGAGCCGGAAATCCTTATCATAGACGAAGTATTGGCAGTTGGAGACGCTGATTTTCAAAAAAAATGTTTAGGAAAGATGAAAGAAGTTGCTGGTCATGGAAGAACAGTCATATTTGTGAGTCACAATATGGAGGCAGTTAAAAATTTGTGCGAAAGAGCAATTTTTCTAGAAGATGGAAAATTACTAAAAGACGATACACCCGCTGCTGTAATTGACTTTTATCTTCAAAGACAATCTGGAACCCTATTAAGTCAAGAATTCTCGTATGATACTGCACCTGGTAACGAATTCGTTAGGATGAAATCTGTCAGCTTAACCCCAATGCGGAAAGATCAAAAAAACGTTATTACTGTAAAAAGTCCTTTAGCTATTTCTTTTGAATATTGGAATGAACAAGATGGAATTGCTACTAATTTAAGTTTACATCTTTTCGCGGCAACAGGAGAATGCGTGTTCAATATCATCACACAACTTCCTGTCCCGGTTTTAGACAAGGGGATTCAACGAGCTCAGTGCATTATTCCAGACAACTTATTGAATACGGGTGTTTTTTCAATATCTGTTATGGTGGTTCGAGATACTTCTGTACCGATGTTTAATTTCGAGAATATTTTAACCTTCGAAGTGGAAGAAGAACGTGAAAACACCAACTGGCATGGTCGTTTTCCAGGTTTTGTACGACCAAACATCGATTTCAAATTAAGTGTATGATTCCAGTTACCAAATCCTTCTTACCCCCTATTGAAGAATATACTGCTCAAGTTCAACGAGCATATGACAACAATTGGTTAACGAATCGCGGTGAATTAGTATTGGAATTGGAAGAAAAACTAAAAGCCTACTTAGGAGTTAGTAATATTTTAATCACTAACAATGGAACAATTCCACTTCAAATTGCTTTAAAGCTTTTAGGGAAGGGTGGAGAGATAATCACAACGCCTTTTTCGTATGTGGCAACCACAGCGGCTATCGTTTGGGAAAATTGCACGCCTGTTTTTGTGGATATTCACCCAGAGTATCTCACAATAGACGAAACCAAAATTGAAGCAGTTATAACTGATAAAACAACTTGTATACTTGCAACTCACGTTTTTGGAAACCCTTGTAATGTAGAAGAAATTGAACGTATTGCGAAAAAACACAACTTAAAAGTAATTTACGATGGCGCACATGCATTTGGTGTGCAATACAAAGGAAAATCTATTTTTGAATATGGGGACATTAGTACATGTAGTTTTCATGCAACTAAGCTTTTTCATACAGCTGAAGGAGGAGCGATTTTTTGTAAGGATCCCGAACTCGCAAACCAAATCTATTACAGCCATAACTTTGGACACAATGGTCCCTTGGAATTTCACGGTTTGGGTATTAACGGGAAAATATCCGAATTACAGGCAGCTATGGGATTAGCTGTTTTTCCAAATATGGAAACGATTCTAAGCGAAAGGAAAAAGATTATCGATTTCTACAAAAGAGAACTTGACTATGATTTTTTATCAACACAAAGACATTTGGAAGAAACTATTTGGAACAATAGTTATTTCCCAGTGCTTTTAGAAAATGAAAAAATATTGCTTGAAATAGAACGTGTTTTAAATGAAGAAGATATATGTCCAAGAAGATATTTCTACCCTTCTTTGAATCATTTACCTTATGTAACTGAAAGTAATACTTCTATTGCCTCTGAAATAGCCAAAAGAATATTATGTCTTCCTTTGTATGTGGGATTGGAAGAACATTCAATTCTTAAAATTTGCCAACTAATAAATTCAACGATTCAAAAATCCATCGTAACATGTTAATTGTCGGAGCTAAAGGATTCGCTAAGGAAGTTTTAGAAGTGCTACAGCAATTGAAGCAAACAGAAAATCTAGTATTTTTTGATGACATATCTCTAGATGTCCCAAACTTACTTTTCAACCGTTTTCCTATTTTGCAAAATGAAAAACAGGTAAAGGAGCATTTTAAGAAATATGGTAATTCGTTTGTTTTAGGAATAGGAAATCCAAATCTCAGAAAATTGCTCTGCGAAAAATTTGAAAATTGGGGAGGAACTTTAAAAAGTGTTATTAGTCCATCTGCTGAAGTTGGATCATATGATGTTCAAATTGGTGAGGGAGCGATAATTCTACCAGGAGCTGTTTTAGCTAATTCTTGTCATATAGGAAAGGGTTGCATTCTTTATTATAATACTATGATAACTCATGATTGCTACCTCGGAGATTTTGTAGAATTGTCACCAGGAGCAACAATTTTAGGAGGAGCGAAAATTGGAGAATTATCTCAAATTGGAGCAAATTCAACCATTCTTCCTAAAGTATCAATTGGTGCAAGTGTAACTGTTGGTGCTGGAGCGGTAGTGACAAAAAACTTTTTAACGAAGTGCACATTAATTGGGATTCCTGCAAAGAAAACATTATGATTTTCAATGTCT
>VFKM01000127.1 GCA_009885545.1 Flavobacteriales bacterium | reverse complement strand
GAAACGCTCGATGTTCGTATGGAACGTCATTGCAAAAATGCATTTGAAATTGCCAAACGATTAGAAAACAACCCTGCAATCTCTTGGGTGAAATATCCTTTTTTACCGTCTCATCCACAATACAAAATCGCGATTGAACAAATGTCAAGTGGTGGCGGAATCGTTTCTTTTGAATTGAAAAATGGTTTGATTGCCGGTAAGAGGTTTTTAGATAATTTATCGATCTTTTCCCTTACAGCAAATTTGGGAGATACAAGAAGTATAGCAACGCATCCAGCTTCTACAACACATTCTAAATTAACGCCAGAACAAAGAGCAGACGTTGGAATCAGTGATGGTTTGGTTCGATTGTCAATTGGTTTAGAAAATGTCGAAGATATTTGGGGAGATTTAATTGTCGCTTTGCAAAAGGCGAATTAAAGGTTACTAAATCATTTAATTAATAATGAAATTCATCAGTAGTTCTTATTTACAAGTACTACTGATGAATGTTTGTATTGATATGATAATTCTATAATGCTAAAGGCTTTATTACACCTTCATCTGTAATTAAAATATATTGCTTTTCTATTTTGTTCGTTACAACAGGAACTTCAGGTTTAGGTGTACAATCAATGTTAAGCTTAATTTGATATAAAATTTGAATGGTCGGTTCAACTGCGATAGGATTCACAACGAAGTCGAATTCCTTAACTGACACAGGTTGATAATAGGTCGTGTTACTTTTTGGTTTTGTATTGACCGCACCAACTTTATTTAAATCCAATGATTGATTCGAAAATGCTGCATATGAACGGTATTTTTCAACAGGGTAAAATACTTGATAACCTTCAACGATTTGTTTGTGCAGTTTTTCGAAGTCAATATCAAGGAGTCCTTCGAACCGATCAAGTTTCTGTTTCATAATAATAATTGCTTTGTCAGCAAGTTCTTTTTTCTTTGCTTCTAAATCAGAACAAATATAATCGACTTTAATGAGGTCATATATTTCAGAAAGAGAGCAAATCGATATAAAATCACTTAATAATTCTCCGTTTTTATATTTGATGTGAATGTTCTTCTTTAATTCGAATCCTTTTGGAATTTCATTGTAGGTGTCTTTACTAAAAAGCTTTTTTTCGACTTCATATTCATAGATTGGAACAAAAGAAAGCATATCGACATATATCTCGGATGTTGGGTCTAAAAGTTTAATGGCGGCTTTAATTTTAGTTATTTTTTCCAGTAATAAATTGTTAGTTTCTTCAGCTGATTTTCCGACTTGAGTCACATGGAAAATGGCAACATAAGCATCTGCTTCAATATTGCTCAATCCGTTTACTTCTATCAAAACTTGATGACTATTTTGAATTGGAATATCGATAGATTTCCCATTTGTTTGGACTAAATTCGTGCTACCTGAAGAGTAATTTATATTCCCGGATACTTGAGCGTTAAGAATGGAAATTCCTAAAAATGGAAGAATTAAAAGTGTTTTCATAAATTTTTTCGATATAGTACATACATTATATTGTTAGGTTCATTTGATAAAAAAAGTATTTTTGGTTTGGTATTTGCAAACTGCAAGCCATCTTAAAAAAAACACTATGAAAACAATCCTTACACTTTGCCTTTTTATTGCTTCAGTTTTTTCTTTATCTGCACAAAATGTAGATGATAACAAAGTGAATTTTCCATACATTCAATTGCCTTTGCAAAAAATTAATCCAGCATTCACAAAATATGAAGTGCGAACGAATCATTTATATAAAACGGCGAACAACGATAGTTTAGCTGTGTATAATTTAAAAAAGGAAACAAATCAAAAAACGTATGAAGCACAATATGCTGCTTGGCTAGAACAAAAGAAAGTTTTAGAGAGAGCTTATTTAACCCAAATGGCGGCATATGAAAAAGCTGTTAACGCTGGAACTCCTGCAACATCTCCAGCAAAACCAATCTATCCAACTGCTCCTGTTTTTGTGCCGCTGGAAAAAATTAAATTGAATTCCGAACTCTCTGATAATGATGTCAATTCAGTTATAACATTGCAAGGATTTGAAAAGGGATTAGGTGGATCAATCGTTACAATTGACGTTTTTCCTATTCGCTCTGTTAAAATTATTGAGACGAAAACTGGAACGGGAGCATCAACAAAGTACGAATATAAATGCCAATACATTTTACCTATTCAACTTACATTTGAAACACCAACGGAAGGTAAATTATATTCAAAAGTATTATTCGATAATATCCAAAATTATACAATGAAATCTTATTCAAGTAAATATGAATATCAAGCGTGGTATTTAGATAATGCAGAAAAGTTCTTTGTTGATATGGAACGTGATGTGCGTAAAACAGCAATTAATGAAACAAATCAAACTTTGAATAATGAGTTCGGTTTTGTTAAATCGACACGTAGTACAGAAGTTTATACTGTAAAAAAGTATAAAGACTACGAGTATTCGGACATTGTCACTGCTTTCACATTGACAACACAAGCATTTACGTTGGTTGGAAAAGACCGAAATAGAGCAAGCGCAATAGCAAAGTTGGATCTTGCTATTGAAAAGTGGAAATCTATTTTAGAAGAAAGTAACCTATATGATGAAAAAGCACGTGTCAACGACAAAATTACAGCTATGATTCAATGCAATTTAGCTGAATTATTAATTTGGAAAGGCGATTTTGATCAAGCAGAATTGTATGCAAACCTTGCCTTGAACAGCAAAGTGTTTAAATTCAAAAATCAAGCTGAACGTGTTCAAGGTTTTTATGCTGATCAAAAATTAAGATGGGGAGTACATTATTAAGATTGAAATACACCCGATCTTATATGAGCTTATGATTATTTAGGAAAAAAATAACAGTTTAAAAATAACTATTCGAGCTTAATTCGTCAATTTTGTAGTTGATTAAAGTTCATTATGAAAATTAACGTTGCAAAAGCATTTTGTTTTTTAACTGTCCTCTTACTGAGTTGCAACGTTGTATTTTCGAATAGTCAATCAATTAAAACAGTTTCTTTTAAAAAAGAAATTGTAAAAGAATTAGCGGATAAAATACAATTCAGATCATCCGAACCAATTGATTCTCATTTCGATTATTTAAATGAAAATGATCCTTTTGAAGAAGATGTTGAATTTCTTTCTGAACAACCTGATGCATTAGTATTTGTAAGTCCAGCGGTTGTTCATTACGAGCGATTTCTTTCATTTTATTTCCCCGAATTTTGCTTAGAATCAAAGATTCCACTTTGGCT
Organism: Flavobacteriales bacterium; assembly: GCA_009885545.1. Lineage (GTDB taxonomy): Bacteria > Bacteroidota > Bacteroidia > Flavobacteriales_D > Crocinitomicaceae > M0103. The sequence continues at coordinate 838 of VFKM01000127.1, read as the reverse complement.
TTTTGTACGCCAAATTAAAATATGATTCATAAAACCGTTTGCTTTCAATAAGTAAACATTTTCTGGTCTTATACCATCAGAAAAGGATTAATTACTCATGAAACTTAGTATTTTAAATAGCTAAGAATGAATTGAATTAGTCCGGTCATAATGATTTCATATTCAATCAAAATCGTATGAATAATACTACTAGCGAATTTAATATTCACTCCAGTATAAATTCGTTAAAACATTATTTACCTTCTCAAGCTCCTTTAAAGGATTTTATACACCACAATACTTTACACGCTTTTCAGCATGATACCTTTCATGACGGAATACAAAAAGCTGCTGAGATTTTTGGTTACAAGGTTTATTTAACGATACCAGAATACAGAGTTTTGTATTCTAAAAAAGAAATAAATGAGGAAGTATTAAACAGGATTCTTCACCTAAAGAAAAATGGGAAAGAAGAAGAATGGAAAAATAAAATTGTCAATGAAAAATTTGAGGAAGAACAAATCCCACGAATTGGACGATTACGTTCCTTTTGGAAAGAACATTTTAAAATTGATTTAGATTCTTTGGTTCACCCAATTTTATTTCGAATCATTGGCAGCTATTTAGATCAAGGTGTTTCAATTTGGAATTTCCCTGCTTCAAGTGATGGGTTTTTATCCTCTATTAGAGAACTTGAAAAGAACAGTTTAATCAGCTTCTTCAAAACAAAAAGAGCCAAAGACTTATTAATTAATGGTGATTGCTCACTTGAACACCTGCTTCATATTGTTGTTGGTCGCAAAGAACTTTTTGAGCAATATATTTTTGATCAACAATTTGCACATCCCGGATGGTCTGG
>VFKM01000041.1 GCA_009885545.1 Flavobacteriales bacterium | reverse complement strand
CCCGATGAAATACAACCATTAACCGTTGTAATAACAGAATAAGTACCTGAAGCTAAACCACTAAATATTCCAGTTGCATTTGTTTGTGCCGCAACTACTGGTGCTGTTCCTGTAACCGTATAAGTTGTGCCTGCTGCAGGAGCGGGAACAGTAACTGTTATTGTTCCTGTAGCTAAAACACAAGTCGGTTGAGCTGTAACACTAGCTGTTGGTGCAGCTGGATTAGCTGGTACAGCATTAACAGTTAAAGACGATAATGGTGTATTACAACCATTTACCGTAGCAATAACAGAGTAAGTACCGCTTGCTAAGCCACTAAAAATACCCGTTGCATTTGTTTGTGCAGCCACAACAGGGGCTGTTCCAGTCACTGTATAAGTAGTCCCTGCTGCTGATACTGGTGAAGTAATAGTAATTGTTCCTGTTGTGAGAATACATGTCGGTTGAGAAGTTACACTCGCCACAGGCGCTGTTAATGCAGCAGGTTGAGTAATAATTACACTCCCTGTTCCAGGGCAACCATTACCATCCACAACACTAATTGTATAAGTCCCGGCGGCAAGTGACGTTCTTGTTGGGCCATTTAAATTTCCAGGATTCCATGTATACGTATATGTACCATTTCCACCAGTAGCCTCAACTGTTGCTGCACCAGTAGATGCTCCATTACAAAGTACATTTGTTTGTGAAGTTATTGATAAGGTTATTGTTGGACATGGCACTGAAACACATGCAGGAACTGTTGCTGGATTAATTAGCAAAATAGTACCAGAACCATCTGTGAGTTGGATTGAGGTTGCACCAACTGGTGGTGTTACGGTTGTACCAGTACCGAATGTTACCCATCCTGTCGTCGTAAGAGAGCACGGCAAAGTAGCTCCAGTGCAGAAGCCTAAGAAAAGAATTCCACCGCATGCTGCACAATCATTTGACGAATAAGAATAAGTCTGCCAATTCTGCCATGTATAAACAGGATTTCCTCCAGTAACAGTAAAATCACCATTAGCTTCTTCGCAGACAATTAATGCAGAACAAGCATTCACAACAACTGTGATGGATTCAGATCCACATGGCAAAGTATAGGTAATAGTATGTGTTCCAACTCCAGCAATTGATGGTGTAAATAATCCAGTTGACGAATTTACTCCAACACCACTGAAAGTTCCTCCGGCAGTTGCTGTTACTAAAGTAAAAGGTGCATCAGCTATACATGCCGCCGCTGGTGCACAAATTGTTGCATCACAACAAATAGAGGAGTATTGTGCACATGCTGTTAAATTGAGTGATTCTATTCTACCATTTCTATTAGTGGCAGAATTGTCTTGTTGTGCACCGCAAGCAATGACTTCTCCATTGGCATTAACACTCACATCGTATACTCTAAACGTAGTATTCACCGAGGAATTAACAGTTAAATCAGGATTGAATTTAACAACTCGATCTCCCGATCCGGCATATACATTTCCACAATTATCGACAGCTAATCCGCTATTTTGAACCTCTAATCCACCAATAAAAGGAATAGTAGTAGACGTTCCTCCAGTTAATGCGACAGAATTAATAAGTGCCCCTGTTGTCAAATTCCATCGGTGAATCTGATTACCAGTATGTGTATAGAAATAAGTGTTATTTGCAATTAGGGCTTTTAGTCCTCCTCCATTTTGAGTGGCAGGTAGGTAATTTTCGCATTTATATCCCAAGTGATATTGATTGTCATACAAAAAAATTGTTTCTTCAACTCCGCACAGTGTTTGATTTTGATCGATGGCTCCTACGTCATTGTGAGTCAGGAAGATGTATCTACCGTCAACTGAAGAGGAAATAGAACGCACTTCAACTGGTGTTGCACCGAATCCTTGAGGAGTATTATCTAAGATCTGATCAGAAATTACAGCTCCTGTCGCCATACTTATTTCGTACACACCAGGATAAAAACCTGACGGGAAAATCCCATCGGCCCAAGTTCCTCCAACAATTAATCTTGTTTTGTCACAGTTAAATGTAATTGACCACCATTCAGAATTCCATTGCAATTGCTGCACCCCATTTAAGTTAGTTGACCAAACCATTGCCCCAGTATTGTTAACTTTGTGCATATTAGCCGTAACTCCTGAAGTCACATAACTATTACCATTGTTATCCGTTGCTAATGTTCCTAACCAAACATTGCTTGTGTCCCAAGGGGTAGTGTATGTCCATTGAGGAGCACCCGCACTGGAATATTTTTTCAATTGCATTGGTGTTTCACCTCCTATAGAGTAAACATTTCCAACTGCATCCGTTTCAACTTCCCATGCCGCAGTTGATGTGGTATAGGTAGGAGAAATGATCCAAGGGTCAATTACAATAGTTTCATTTTTATTATAATCTCCTAAATTAAAAGATAATGTATTGTTTTCAAAGATATAATTTGATTGAATTTGACTTTTTGATTCATTGTAAAAGGTAAATGGTACATGTTCTAAAATTGTACCAAGGGAGGTGTTTATTTCAACTTGACCTTCTGAATTTAACTTAAAATCAATAAATTCATCTTTTGATGTTGAAGTTTTTGCTGAACTATATTTAAGCTTTACTAACGATAAGTCAGCATTGGGATGCAGAATTACGTTGTATTTTACTCCTCCTGATGGATGAATGATATATTCTACATCAATATTATCGTATAAATTTTTATACGTAATTTTCTTATATCCATTAATATAATTTATACTATAATCCTCCTTTGTTATAGGGTCAATCATCGCATATGAATGATAATCTTCTGTTTTATCTTCAGCAATAATTTCAACATTTTTATTGGAGCCCACCCAATCAACAAATATCAACTCACTTATATTGGTTCTTTTTGGTTTTGACACATCATATTTTTCACGCTCAGGAGTACGAATCATTTTATCAAACCGGTATGTTAAGCCTTTCTTTGTAAAGAAGATATAGAATGGATTTTGATTATAGCCATAGATTATTTTATCATCACTTCTCCAGTTTCTACCGTTAAATTGTCCTTTATTTTCAATAAAAGAAATATTTTTTGAATTCTCAACAGACCAAGATGGTGCTTGAGTTTTTTGAGAAAATAGGTTTCCACAACCTAAAAGAAATAAAAATGATAGTTGTAATAGTTTCATGTTAATAGTATATAAATATTGAACACATTATTCTCACGATCAAATTGACAGTGAATAAAACAAGTAGTAATAAGTTAATTTGAAAGTACAAATTATTTCGCAAAGTTATGGAACAATACAATCATTTTTTGAGGGGGCAGCCCCTCAAAATCAAATAATTATTACAGTTTGTTGTAAGTTAAACAAGCGAAATGCCTGTCATTTCCATTGGAGATGCAATACCTAGTCTATTTAAAATAGTTGGGGCAACATCGGCTAAGATTCCATCTTTGATTGATAGATTCTTTTCATTACTCACTAAGACTACTGGAACTGGATTTAACGAATGTGCTGTATTTGGTGAGCCATCATGATTAATAACAAAATCAGCATTGCCATGATCAGCAATAACTAAAAACTCGTAATTCAATTCTAAACCTGCTGTTACAACATCTTTTAAGCAACTATCAACTGTTTCTACAGCTTTGATTATTGCATCATAAACGCCAGTATGACCAACCATATCTGGATTTGCAAAATTAAGACAAAAGAAATTTGGATGATCTGTTTTCATGCAATCCACAATTGTATCTCGCACTTCAAGGGCACTCATTTCAGGTTGAAGATCGTAGGTTGCAACTTTAGGTGAGTTGACCATTAATCGCGATTCTAAAGGAAACGTTTCTTCTCTTCCTCCACTGAAAAAAAAGGTGACGTGCGGATATTTTTCTGTTTCAGCAATTCTAACTTGTGTTTTATCAACTTTAGAAAGCACCTCTCCAAGAGTATTAAATAAATTATCTTTTTCGAAAACTATATGGACTTTTTCAAACGTTGAATCGTAGTTTGTCATGGTTACATAATGCAAATTTAATCGATGCATATTGTATTCATGAAAGTCCTTTTGAGTTAGCACTGTTGATATTTCTCTTGGCCTGTCTGTTCTGAAATTAAAACAGATTACCACATCATTCTCTTCAATTTTCGCTATTGGCAAACCATTTTCAGTGATAACAATAGGTTCAATAAACTCATCCGTTTTTCCACTTTCATACGATTTTTCGATTCCATCTGCAGCAGAATTAAAACTAGTTCCTATTCCATTGACCATTAAATCATAAGAATTCTTAACCCTTTCCCAGCGATTGTCTCTATCCATAGCATAATAGCGGCCAATTACACTTGCGATTTTTCCTGTAGTTTTCTTTAATTCAACTTCTAACTCTTGAATAAATGCCAAACCACTTTTTGGATCACAATCTCTACCATCCGTAAAAGCATGAATAAAAACATCTTTTAAACCATTATCCTTGGCCATTTTGCATAAAGCATAAATATGCTCTTGAGAACTGTGTACTCCGCCTTTAGAAACTAATCCCATCAAATGGATTTTGACATTATTTTCCTTAGCTTTTCGCATGGCTGCTAGTAATACAGGATTCGTATAAAAATCTCCTTCTCTAATCGATTTGTTGATTCGAGTTAATTCCTGATAAACAATTCTCCCGGCACCAATATTCAAATGTCCAACTTCTGAATTTCCCATTTGACCATCAGGTAAACCAACATCTTCGCCGCATGTCTTCAATTTAGCATTTGGACGATTCGCTAATAATTCATCCATAAAGGGAGTCTTAGCATTGAATACAGCATCGGATTTTGAATGATCTCCAATACCCCAACCATCAAGAATAATAAGTCCGAAGTGTTTTGTCATTTTATAAAGTTATTTCAAAATTTGCACCTGTAGGCGAATTTTCTTTATAAAGAATTTTTCCTTTATGGATTTTCACTAATTCCGCAACAATAAACAATCCTAAACCAGAACCTTTTTGTGAGCGTGTTTCTTCATTTCCAATTCGATAAAACTTTTTAAACATATCAACACGCTCGTTTTTTGGAATTCCTGAACCTTCATCTTTTACACCAAAAACAATGTTTGAATTTTCATTTCTCAGATAAACCAAAATTTTAGGATTTGGTCCAGCATATTTAACAGCGTTTTCAATTAAATTATTAATAATTGTTTCAAAGAAAAAGATGTCAATTTCAAAATTAATTGATTGTTGAATTTCTCTTTGAATAAGATCAATTTGATGTCTTTTATGAAACCTATCAATTAATTGATTCAACAATTCTGACACGTCAATTTTTTCTTTATGGGGCTTTAGAGCATTGTTTTCTAACCTAGACGCATTCAGTATGTTGTCAATCATTAATTCGAGGCGAATATTTTCTTGAATTGCCTTTTCCATTAAATCCTTTCGTTTATCTTCGTCTAGACTGCGTTTTTGAATTGTTTGTAAATACAACTTATTTGCTGCTAAAGGCGTTTTTAATTCGTGGGTAACGGATAATAAGAAATTCGTTAATCGTTGTGATAATTGCAATTCCTTTTTAATTGAAGAACGAATTTTCCATAACCCAAATAAAAGAATGCTAAAAAACACAAGTCCTTCACCAATCACCATAACCACCCTTTTAGAAATTTCAGTAGGTTCTGATTTTAAACTTTCCGTTAATTCAATTAAATGATATCCCCACCAGGCGAATTGTAAAACAACATAAATCCCTAGTAAATAGAAAAATATGGCTGTTTGTCTTTTCATCGAATGAATTAAAATTTAATTTCTAATTAATATGCCCGTTCATTTTTACCTTCCATCCAATTGATAAAAGCTTTATTAACTACTTTATTCCCTCCAGGCGTTGGATAATTTCCAGTGAAATACCAATCGCCAAGATTGTTTGGACATGACTTGTGTAAATTTTCCACTGTTTGATAAATGATTTCAACTTTTGCATTTAAATCATCTGGAGTTAATAATTCTGCAATTTTAGCTGAAACTTCCTCATTTGTAAAGGGTGTATATATTTCCTTTACGTAATTTTTAATTTGCTCCTTTGGAAGGTCAACTTGTTCTTTGCATTTATTATAAACACTTTTGATAACATCCTTCATTCCTCGTTCTTCAAGCAAACTAATTGCAGCTTCAAAAGCAATGAAATCTCCCATTTTTGCCATATCAATTCCATAACAATCAGGAAAACGAATCTGAGGAGCAGAAGACACAACAACAATCTTTTTAGGATCCAAACGATCTAGAATTTTTAAGATACTTTGTTTCAAAGTTGTTCCTCGAACAATTGAATCATCAATTATTACCAAATTATCCTTATTACGTTTTACACTGCCATAAGTAATGTCGTAAACATGTGCTACAAGGTCATTTCTAGAATCATCTTGTGTGATGAAAGTTCTCAGTTTAGCATCTTTTATTGCTATTTTTTCTATTCGAGCTCTTTGATAAATTATCTCTTGCAATTGTTCATCGGTAATATTTTTCCCTAAATCCTTTATTGCTTTAAATTTTCTGTCATTCAAATAATCTTCCAATCCTTTTATCATTCCGTAAAAAGAAACTTCTGCAGTGTTAGGAATGAAGGAGAATACGGAATTATCTAAATCGTGATCTATTGCATCCAATATTTGAGGAACGACATAATTCCCTAATAATTTTCTTTCGTTATAAATATCAATATCATTACCCCTAGAAAAGTAAATTCTTTCAAATGAACACTTTAACGCTTCTTTCGGTTCATTAATTAAGGTTTCTTTAACGTTACCATTCTTTCGGACAATTAGTGCGTGACCAGGAGTTAACTCTCTAATTTGCTCACTTTTTAGATTGAATGCAGTTTGAATAACCGGGCGTTCAGAAGCAACAACACACACCTCATCGTCTTCGTACCAATAAGCCGGACGAATACCTGAAGGATCTCTTAAAACAAATGCATCACCATGACCAAAAAGCCCAGCCATTGCATAGCCACCATCCCAATCTCCAGAAGCTTTTTTCAAGATTTTTTCAATATCTATTTTTTCAGCTATTTTGGCATAAATTTCAGGTTTTGAATAACCTTGAGGCTTAAGCTGAGCATATAATTCTTCATTTTCTACATCTAAAAAATGTCCAATTTTTTCAAGTACAGTAACAGTATCAGATTTTTCTTTTGGATGTTGACCTAATCCAACTAAAACGTCAAATAGCTCATCAACATTTGTTAAGTTAAAATTTCCAGCAACAACCAAATTTCTTGTAATCCAATTGTTTTGTCTTAAAAAAGGGTGACAACTTTCGATTGAATTCCTCCCAAAAGTTCCATATCTCAAATGTCCTAAAAATAATTCCCCAGTGAATCCTGCATTTTTTTTCAGAAAATCAACATTTTTAAGCAATTCCGGATTTTCTTTTTCAATTTCTCGAAATCTTGAATTGATATGATCAAAAATATCTTGAAGGGGTTTGCTATCAATTGATCTATATCTTGAAATATACCGATCTCCCGGATCCATATCCAATTTTATATTTGCAACACCAGCACCATCTTGCCCTCTATTATGCTGCTTTTCCATCAGCAAATGCAATTTGTTTAACCCATAAAAAGCAGTTCCATATTTATCTAAATAATACTGAAGTGGCTTCTTTAATCTTAGAAGTGCAATTCCGCACTCATGTTGTATTGGATCGCTCATTTAATTATTTGCTGAATTTGAGTTGCAAATTTACGTTTTTTAATTAACCGATTTATCGAAAAAATTTATTCTTATTACTAAAAAAAGCAACTAATCTTCAAAAAATGAGTTTAATAACTATAACGCGATAAGACTGATGCAATTATCGACTTAATATCTATAAATAAGATATATTTATTGTATTTTCGAAGATTCGAGATGAGAATTATTCTAACCATATTATCCTTTATCATGATTACTTCTGAGATTTATTCTCAGAAAGTATGGATGCATTCTAATAAGGGGCAATGGAATAAGGAAATTCTCTATAAAATAGATTTAGATTTAGGCGAAATGTACATAGAAAATAAAGGGTTTACTTATTTTCTACACAACTTTAAGAAAAGCCACAATCATGATGGTGAAAAACATTCCGATGACAGTCTTGAGGCTAATTTTCAAGCACAAGTAATTCGTACAGAGTTTATTGGAGCAAATTGGGATGGAAAACGACTTGAAAAAGCACCTTCTACTTTTTATCGTAATTATTTTTTAGGAACCGATTCAACAAAATGGAAGTCAAATGTTTTAAGTTATGAATCGATAGAATTTTTAAATTTCTATTCTGGGATTGACGTTATTTTTGATGGTACATCAAATAAATTGAAATATTCCTTCATAGTACATCCCAATGGAAACTCGGGAAACATCAAATACACAATCAACGGCGCAAATTCAGTTTTTATTGACAAAGAAGGTCAACTTCATTCTACGAATCGATTTGGAGAAATTATCGAATCTGCGCCAATTGCATGGACAGAAAATGAAGGTCGACGTACAAATGTAAATGTTGAATACAAATTAATTGACAATCAGGTTTCTTTCTATTTCCCTGATGGCTATGATTCAACTGCCACTTTAATTATTGATCCTTATTTAGTTTTTTCGACGTTTACTGGATCTACAGCTGATAACTGGGGATTTACTGCAACACCTGATCCTTCTGGAAATGTATTTGCAGGTGGAATTGTTTTTGCTGGAGGATATCCTGTTACTGTTGGTGCAATTGACGGTGATTATAATATAGGAACTGAAAGTGGGTTCAATATTGACGTTGGAATTACAAAATTTAATTCTACCGGTACCAGTTTGCTTTATTCAACTTATTTAGGAGGAAACCGCAATGAAACTCCGAATAGTATAATTTCATCACTAACTGGGGAGTTATATGTATTAGGTGTCACGTCATCTGGAAATTTCCCAATGGGTCCAACATCATACGATGGATCTTTTAATGGTGGCACAACAGTTACTGAAAATAGTTTAACTTTTTCTGGTACAGACATTTACATTGCTCGATTAAACTCAACAGGAACATCTTTACTTGGCTCAACCTATGTCGGGGGGGGGCAAAACGATGGATTAAATACATCCGATTTAAAATTCAATTATGGAGATCAATTTCGAGGTGAAATAATTCTGGATCCAACTGGGAATGTATATGTTGCTTCAACAACAAATTCTGTAGATTTTCCAATAGTTTTAGGTAGTCAAGGTGCTATAAATGGGGCTCAAGATGCCGTTGTATTTAAAATGAATGCCAATCTTAGTACTCTGCTTTGGAGCACTTATTTTGGTGGAAGTCTAAACGAAACAGGAAATTCTATTCAAGTTGCAAGTAATGGAAATGTTTTTGTAGCCGGTGGAACAACATCAAATAATTTACCTTATTCCATTGGAAATGATCTTTCTTATAATGGTGGTTTAGCAGATGGGTATGTAACAAGATATAATGGCACTACAGGGGCCATACTTTCTGGAACATATATGGGTTTAGGTGAATATGACCAAGCATATTTTGTACAATTGGACAATCTAAATGAGGTTTATGTCTATGGTCAATCTCAAAGTGCGTGGACAATTAGTCCTGGCGTTTATGGGAACGCTAACTCAGGTCAATTCATTCGTAAATATTCCAATAATTTAAGCACAATTCAGTGGACAACTATGATTGGTGCCGGAACTGGTAACGTCGAAATTTCACCTACTGCTTTTTTGGTTTCAGATTGTTTTGATATTTATTTGTCTGGATGGGGAGGACTTGTGAATAGCCAAAATAGTCCTGCTGTAAATAGTTCAAGCAATGGATTTCCAGTCACAGATGATGCTTTTCAAGCAACAACAAATGGATCGAATTTTTATATTGCTGTATTAGATCAGGATGCCGCATTTTTGAAATATGCAACATATATGGGTGGAACTAGTAGTTCCTCAAACCACGTAGATGGGGGGACATCACGTTTTGATAAATCAGGGAGAATCTATCATGCCGTTTGCGGTGCTTGTGGAGGACAAGATTTTGGTTTTACGAGTACCCCTGGGGTTTGGTCACCGACAAATAATAGCACCAATTGTAATTTAGCAGTGTTTAAATTTGAATTAAATTCAATTGAAGCTGTTGTTGCTGCGCCAGATCCACTTATTTGTATACCAGCTCCTGTAATATTCAATAATAATAGTACGAATGGCAATGGTTTTTATTGGGATTTCGGTGATGGAACAAGTTCTACCTTAATTAATCCTACGCATTTTTATACTGTAGCAGGCGATTACACTGTCACTTTGGTAGTCACAGACACAAACGGATGTTTTTCTCCAGATTCTCTTCAATTTTTAATTCATATTGGTGATTTTGAAGGTGGAGTTGTAATTCCAACTTTCCCTGTTTGTCCAGGGGAAACATATCAATTAGAAGCTTATGGGGGAGCAACTTACGAATGGACTCCTGCTAATGTTTTAGATGACCCAACGAGTTCAACACCTTTTGCAACCGTCAACGAAACAACACTTTTTACCGTTATTATTTCAGATAGTTGTGGATCAGACACATTACAATTAACACTTCCTGTCTATCCTGTAAATTCATCCATATCAAATGATACTTCTATTTGTGTTGGAAATAATGTACAAATAACTGCAACCGGAGGAGGAACATATCTGTGGTCGCCGGGATCAACTTTGAGCAGTACTGTAGTTTCTAATCCAATTGCTACCCCAACAACAAACACAGTTTACTCTGTTATTATCACCTCAGAAGATGGCTGTATTAGTAATGAATCAACGACAGTAAACGTGTTTTATTCGCCGCCAATACCTATTATGCCTGATTCCCTTCAAATGTGTGTTGGAGCGTCCATAGAAATTACTGTTTCAGGAGGAGACAATTATATTTGGTCGCCAAACTATCAAATTAATCAATTAACCGGTCCGACTGTAATTGTCAGTCCAGCAGATGATTTCACCTATATTTGCGAGTTTATTAATGCATGTGGGGCAACTATAGATAGTGTTTTAATTAAGGTTGTTGAAGCTTCCATTTTTGCTGGAAACGACACGATTATATGTCCTGGTGAATCAGCGTTTTTATGGGCGAGTGGTGGAATAAGTTATTTTTGGAGCCCTTCTTCCAGCTTAAATAATTCAACTCTCTCAAACGTTATTTCAACACCAAATACACCAACATTGTATAGTGTAATTGGTGTTGATGAGGCAGGATGTGTTGATACTGCATCAGTTTTTGTAGATTTATTTCCTCAACCATTTATACAAACTTCTCCTGATGTTTATGCTTTTTATGGGGATGAAATTCAACTTTCTGCGACTAGTACTACAGCGGGACCCTATGTTTGGTCACCTGCTGAAAACCTTAGCTGTGTTATATGTGATAATCCAATCGCGACCCCAAATTTTAATACAAATTATACTGTAAGTTATACTGATATTAATGGTTGTATAGCTTCAGATGTTATTCATATTTATTATGACCCAATTTTATATGTTCCCAATACATTTACCCCAGATGGGAATGAATTCAACAATGGTTTTAAAATTGTAGCAAACAACATTGAATCTTTTGAGTTACTAATTTTTAACAGATGGGGAGAACTTCTGTATACGATGAACTCTTTCGATGATTATTGGGATGGTAGTTATAATGGATTAAAATGTCAGGACGGAACTTATGTTTGGAAACTTGAATATTCAGATTTTAAAGGTGTTAAGTACGAGCTAACAGGACATGTAAACCTTATTCGATAAAATTCTATTTATGAAATCAACTTACTATTTCATGATGTATTTTATTTTTTGTTCTTTTTCAATTGGTGCACAAATTGTTTATGGTACAAACGGTTATATTGAGTATCATCCAGGAGATCTGCCAATTGTAATATCTGTTCCACATGGAGGTTCTTTAGAACCAATTTCAATTCCCGATAGAACATGCAATAGCCCTGTAATGGTTACAGATGCCAATACAATAGATCTTGGTAAACAAATTGATTCCAGTTTGTTTAGTTTGACGGGATGTCACCCTCATATGATCTATTGCAATTTAAAACGCAGTAAATTAGATTGTAACCGAAATGAAAATGATGGAACGTGTGGCAATGCAGAAGCAATTACATCCTGGAATGAATTTCAAAAATACATTGATTCAGCGCAAAATTTAGCACTACAGCAACATGGTGAAAAAGTTTTTTATATTGACCTCCACGGGCATGGAAATCCTATTCAGAGACTTGAATTGGGTTATTTATTGTTTGAAGAGGAATTGGAATTTTCAGATGCCACGTTAAACAGCACCCAATATATCAATTATAGTTCGATTCAACATTTAGTTTACAATAACATAAATGGATCACCACATACTGAACTTCTTAAAGGAAATTTTGCATTAGGGACTCTATTTGCAAACAATGGCTATCCGGCTGTTCCAAGTCTACAGGATCCTTTCCCAGGAATTGGCAGCAATTATTTTAGCGGAGGTTATAATACAGCACAAAACACGTCATATGCCATTGGAAATTTGGTTGACGGAGTTCAAATGGAATGTAATTTCATAGGCGTTAGAGATTCATATTTAAATAGGAAGTTGTTTTCAGATGTTTTTGCTACTGTTTTAAATGGATACTTTAATTCACATATGAGTACACAAATAAATGATCAATGCGGGGTATCCGGTTTAAATGAAATTAAAACTCAAAATTCTTTATATCCTACAATTTCAAATGGCATAGGGCCAATTATGATTTCTGGAAACAATTTTTCCGGACAACAATTTATTGTCAAAGATCTTTTCGGGAAAACATTTTTTTCAGGTGAAATTCAGCAAGATAATTCTTTCACTGCGCCTGCTACTATTTCAAATGGCTGGTATGTCCTAAATTTTACCGAAAATGGAAATTTAAGAAATTATCGATTTTGTATAATTAGGGATTAAATTATTCTATAAAACGCTCATCAATTTCCATAACGTGTCCACATTTGGAACATGTTCTTAAATCTTCAGAAGCATAGAACTTTTTGAATCTTGATAAAAAATCATTTTCAATATTCTCCAATGGAAATCTATATTCGTGTAATTTATTATTGCAGTTATCACAAAACCACATCAAACCATCCATCAGATCTGTTCCTTTTCTGACCTTTTCAATTACCAGTCCAACTGTATTTGCTACTCGAATTGGCGAATGAGGAATGTTTCCGGGTAATAAAAAAATGTCTCCTTCTTTAATTATAATATCTGTTGCTTTACCGTCTATTTGAACTCGAACTGTTGCATCACCTTCAATTTGATAGAAAAGCTCTTCACTTTCATTGAAATGATAATCCTTTCGAGCATTTGGTCCACCAACTATCATAACTATAAAGTCCCCTGCCTGAACATAAAGATTTTTATTCCCAATTGGTGGTTTTAACAAATCACGGTTATCGTTTATCCACTGTTGTAAATTGAAAGGAGCTAACATAATCTGTGTTTTTTTGATAAAGATAAAAAGTCTTTCAAATTTAATCTGATTAAATGTGTTAGAAAATTCACTAATTAGAAAAAAGACTTTATCGTTAAAATAAATTTAACGAATATTCTATTAACTATGGGAAGAATGATTCTTTAAGTGTTTTAAACAAATATGAACTTGGTTCTGTCTAATATTTATAAATTTGACATAAATTTTTGAATTATGAATTTAAGTCTATTAAATAAAACAGCTCTTGTTTGTGGTAGCACTCAAGGAATAGGAAAAGCAACAGCTATTGAATTAGCTAATTTAGGGGCCAATATTATTCTTTTAGCACGAAATGAAGACAAATTAAAAATTACTTTGAATGAATTAGATTCATCACAAGGGCAAAATCATGATTATTTAGTTGCAGATTTTTCGAATCCAAGTAATTTGAAAACAACTATTCAAAAATATATTCAATCAGGAAATAAAATTCACATTCTCATCAATAACTCTGGCGGACCAAAAGGCGGTGCGATAAAAGATGCTGCTCCAGATGAATTTTTAATTGCTTTTAATCAGCATCTAATTTGCAACCACATTCTTGTTCAAGCAATTTATCCCGTGATGAAAGAAGAAGGATATGGTAGAATTATCAATGTGATTTCTACTTCAGTAAAACAACCTTTACCAAACTTAGGAGTTTCCAATACAATCCGAGGAGCAGTAGCTAATTGGAGTAAGACACTTGCAAATGAATTAGGAGGCTTTGGAATAACTGTAAACAATGTATTACCAGGAGCAACAAATACCGCACGTTTACAAAGTATAGCACAAATTAAAGCTGATCAATTCAACGAAACAGTAGAAGATGTCTTTATTGAAATGGCTTCTGAAACACCTATGAAAAGAATTGCCCAACCGGAAGAAATTGCTGCAGCAATTGCATTTTTAGCTTCACCTGCAGCTGCGTATATCAATGGGATTAATGTACCTGTTGATGGAGGGAGGACTAAGTCGCTTTGACCTCGACAAGCTCAGTCACCGCTCGAATTCATTTCTAACCTCAAACCTTTTCTATACAAGCTCGGTCAACACGGGAATTTCTTTCGTTATTTTATGATATTCACGTGTCCAACTAATTCTTCTTCTCTACCGGAACGTGTGATATAGCTAATTTTCCAGGAATACGTCCCGTCTTGCATAATTATACCCTTATATGTGCCATCCCAATAAAAATTTAACTCTTCAGAGGAAAATAATTTTTCTCCCCATCGATTGTATATATCTATTTTTAATGAACGAACCCCAATTGTACTTGCTTTAAAAACATTATTCAATCTAAAACCGTCAGGAGTAAATGTATTAGGAACATAAACATAATACGCTTCCTCAATAGAAATTGGTTTCGAAATAGTGTCCTTGCAACCTTTCTCATCTGTTGCAATAAGCGTAATTAAGTATAACCCAGGATCCTCGTATGTATTGTTTGGATGAACAATCGTTGATGTATTACCATCTCCAAAAAACCATTCATAACTTTCACCATTTACTGTTGTGTTTTGGAATGTAACTGGTAAGTCATCAAACAAAGTGTGACTTGAAATAACAAAATTTGCAATTGGATGAATCACGGCCACGCTTGTTGTTCCACTTACAGTAAATGTTTGGCATTCATCAGAAACTATAACTTGATACGTACTAGATTCTGAAGGAGTAACCCAAATTGAAGCTGTATTTTCACCTGTTTGTGGCCATAAATAATAATATTGACCATAGCCTCCAGTTGCTGAAACACTTAATTGAACACTATCTCCCGGACAAATTTCTACAAAAGGACTCATAGTAATTAATAATGGAGGGCTGGTAATTGTGTACAGAATGTCTACAGATTGTTGCGTTCCACATTGATCTGTAACTACAACAGTGTAGGTGGTTGTGGTTGAAGGAGTAACACTTTGTGTAGACAAATTCCCTAATTGTTGTCCTTGACTTGAAGACCAACTATAAGTGTATCCTCCAGCACCACCAGTAACTACCGCTGTTAATTGCGCAGTGATGTATGGACAAATTTCTGTTATATCCGGTGTTTCAGTTATGATCATTGGTGCATATACCGGCACGGTTACTATCCCTGAACCAGAGGCGGTTTCGTTTAAACAATTGTCAGTTACAGAGACTGTATATGTTTGATTTGTTAATGGCGCGACCGAAATACTTGGCGTTGTTGCTCCAGTATCCCAATTGTAAGTATATGGGGGAACTCCCCCACTTGCAATGGCTGTAAGAGTAACATTATTACCAGGGCACAGAACAGTAGCATCTGAAACAGTAACTGCTACAGGTTGTACATCTGAAATGCCTAAGTTTATAACAATAGGAGTAACGTTTCCACAAGGGTCCGAAATCGGAAAATTCAAAATAATAGATTCTTGACCTTCGATAAGTAAATCCGCGAAAGCATCAATTGTAAATGTAACTGTCGTTTGTCCAGCAGGAAAAGTAATTGAATTTGGAACATTCGAATAATCAACACCTTCTATCGCTGTTCCTGAAACGTTAATTGGTATTGTCATAGGGGAGGCCAAGTCATTGATCCCTCTTGTTAAAGTGACTGTTGCTGATACACATCCTTCCGCCATTAAGTTTGGGTCTGGAAAAGCTTGTTGCGAAAGCACATAAGTAATGTCAACAGGTGTTTTTGATGACAAACTATTTGCTTCTAAAAATATCCCTGAATCAAAAATTCCATCTCCAACATCGGCGATAGCAATAATTAAATGATAAGTTTGTCCACATTGAACTTGAGAAACTGCCTCCAAAACATCTGTAAAACCATCATATTGTATATAAAATGGTGACCCATTTTGAGGTGCAGAATTCCCGTCTCCATTTGCATTATAATAAGAGGAATTCGTTATTGGATTTACATTATTAATGGAAACAATTGATCCATTGGAAAGTCTTGCAATATTTTGATTACCTGCTATTCCAGGACCAGAAATAAAGAACCCAAAAACGTCATTATAACTAGCATTATTTGGTGGCGCAAATTCAGGGTATTCTTCAGAGCCAAAAACGTATTTGAAACGAACTGTATCAGAGTATGGAACAAAATCAAATTCCAAAACAGCAGCATTGAATGTCTCCGTTCCACCTATAATACTAGATAATAAACCAGAACCACCAACACTATTATCTAAACCAGAATTGGTTTGATTGTTCGGCCCTTGAGGTCCATCATCAGTATTACTTACTGTTCCAGTTGTCAATACTATACCATTTGCTATACCAAGATTTGTCCCTGCTGCAGTAAATTCACTTATTGCACCAAGGCTACCATTATACATAATGTTAGAAACAGTTACCCCAGAGCCCAATAATACATTTTGAACCAAAGAGCTTGGAGATGCTCCTGGTGTCGTTATCAATTGGCCATTTGAATAAAGGCAAACGAAACTAAATAAGGTCGATATGTAAAAGTATTTGTTCAACAATCTATAGACGTATAAAACTTGATTTCGTTGTCGGGACTTCCAAATTTCGCACCAAGAATATTCTAATGTAGAACAAATTAACGAAGAAATACACTTATTTGTTGCACAACACGATAAAATTTGACAGCTTTGTTCAATATGAATCGGATTAAAATCATTTTATTTAAACTTCGGCAATCGAATAAATATGCTATTTCGAATCCAACTAATTTCGAAGAGCGATGGAGTTTTAATGCTACTGGAATTCAACTGATTTCGTTAATGCTAATTATTTGTCTTTTCATAGGTTTCTTATTTACTTTCTTTGTTATAAAAGGCCCTTTTTCAACTTATTTCACTAAAAATGATGTAACACTAGATAGAAATAATTTAGAGATGCAACATAGAAAAATAACGTCTTTAAATAAACGAATAGATGAACAAGAAGCATATATTTTATCTATTAAAAAAATCATAACTGGAGAAATAATAGTAGATTCTTTAGATGAGAAAGCTCCTGAAAGTAACCCTACAAATACTGTTACTATACATACCGATCAAACTGAAAATGAAGCAAATTTATCTGAGAAGGTAAAAGATGATTTGCGCACTAACCCGAAAAAAAAGAAAAAATCAGCTATTCAATTTTTTGTAGAGCCAGTTACAGGGACAGTTAGTCAAGAATTTGATGTAAATAACCATTCTGGAATTGATATCGTGACGGCCAAAGACAGAACTATTTTGGCTTGTCTTTCTGGTACTGTAATCTATTCAGGATATTCACAAAAAGATGGTTTCGTGCTTGTCTTGGACCATGCAAACGGATATATTTCAGTTTACAAACACACCAAAATCATTTTAAAAAAATTGGGCTCAAAAGTTCAGATGAGCGACCCTATTGCCATTGTGGGAAATACTGGTGAAAACACGAATGGCCCGCATTTACATTTTGAATTATGGTATAATCAAAGTGCGGTAAATCCTAAAGACTATATGAATTTTAAATGATCAGATCGTTAAATCTTTATGACATACCTTGTAAAGAACAGAGATTATAATACGCTCCTTTCAATGCAAGTAGTTCATTATGGGTGCCTCTTTCTTTAATTTCTCCTTTTGACAAAACTATTATTTCATCAACATTTCGAATTGTACTTAACCTATGTGCTATAATGATAGAAGTTCTATCCTTCATTAAATTATCCAAAGCATCTTGTACCAACTTTTCTGATTCAGTATCTAAAGCCGAAGTAGCCTCATCTAAGATTAAAATGTTCGGATTTTTTAAAATGGCTCTTGCTATACTTATTCGTTGCTTTTGTCCGCCAGAGAGTTTGTTGCCTCGTTCTCCAATATTAGTATCATAACCATTCTCTAAGTTCATAATAAATTCATGTGCATTAGCAATTTTAGCTGCTTGCTGAATTTGTGCTATTGTTGAATCAAGCATCCCAAAAGCAATGTTTTCTCTAATAGAAGAATTGAATAGAATGGATTCTTGAGAAACAATTCCAATGTGATTTCTAAGGTCTTGGATTGAACAATCTTTGATAGGAATATTATCGAACAGAATCGTACCTTCTGTTACATCATAGAATCGTGGCAATAAATCTCCAAGTGTTGATTTTCCACTACCTGATTCTCCTACCAAAGCAATTGATTTCCCTTTTGCAATTGTAAGATTGATGTTTTTCAAAACTAATTCATCTTTGTATTTAAAGGATACATTTTCATAACGAATGTCAACTTTCAATTCTGGTAATTCAATGGGATTTGATGATTCATAAATTTTTTCATCTGCATTCAAAATTTCATTAATTCGATCTTGAGATGCTTTGGATTTATTCAAATTTGCCAATGACGTTGAGATCCCTTGGATTGGTCTTAACAACTGTGAAAAAACTATTATAAACGTAATAAAAATATCTCCTGTCAAATGCTGTGAACTTTCTTTGTCTAGGATCATTGAGCCTCCAAACCATACCAATCCTAACATTACAGCTGCACCCAATGTTTCATTAAGAACCGGTGAAATATCTCTTTTTCTAAATGCTTTTGTAATCAATTGTTGGTGATTCAAATTTACTTTTTTGAATGACCCAAAAACCTGAGGAACAGCATTAAAAGCCTTAATGACACGTATCCCACTTAACCCTTCTTCCATAGATGAAAATAAAAGGCCCATTTGTTCTTGACCCTTTTTAGCTGTTCTTTTTAAGCTTTTTCCAATTCTAGATATTACCAAAGCCGTTATAGGTAGTAAAATAAAAGAAATTATTGTGAGCTGGGGACTCAAATATATAAGCGCTGTGACATTTATTATAATGGCTATTGGCTCTCTAAAAAATAACTCCAACATACTGATTACAGCAACTTCAATTTCACCGACATCACTATTCATGCGTGCCATCAAATCCCCCTTTCTCTCATTATTATAAAATGAAAGTGGTAAATTCAATGATTTTTCAAAGAGCTTATTACGAATATCTCTAACAACAGCCATTCTTAATTCTGATTGATGCCAAATTGCACCGTAACGGAAAATATTCTTTAATAAAAATGAAATGAATACTGTAACACACACAAACAATAAGGCTTGTTTAGGATCTTCATTCGCCATTTTTTGCATGTAGTAATTGTAATAATCTGTTACATAAGAACCTAAATCAAATAACTGGCCATTCCAAATTGGCGCTTTAAGATTTAAAACTTTTACTGCAGGAACAAAAATTAATTGAAGAAATGGTATAAACAATACCAGTGATAATAAATTAAACAGAACAAATAAAAGATTGCATAAAATCACCAGAATTGAGCGTCCTTTGTGCGAAAAAGTGTACCGATAAATTTCAATTATTCCCTTCATGCGAAACAAAGATAAGTTTTTGTTTCCCTATCTTTTCATTCAGGCAGTAACAATTGTTACTTTTGTACAATGAGTAGTATCAGACAAAATAAAATTGAAGGCGTAATTCAAGAAGAATTATCAATGTTTTTTCAACGCAATGCACGTGAAATATGTTTAGGTGCGATGGTCACAGTAACGATTGTTCGTGTCACTTCTGATTTATCCTTAGCAAGGTGTTACGTTAGTATTTTTGCTGGACCAGATAAACAAGAAGTTCTTGAAAACATAAAAGAAAATATTGGTAAAATTAGAGGTGATGTTGGTAAACGATTGAAAAATATGCGAAAAATCCCGGAGTTACTATTTTTTATAGATGACTCACTTGATTACGCTTTGACAATTGATGAATTACTAAAGAAAAAATAACCAATCAACCTTTCATATTATATAGCGAGACGATATCTTTCAGCCAAACGAAAGAAAAATGTGATTAACCTAATCACTCGGATTTCTGTTGTAGGGATTTCAGTTATTACCGCTTCGTTAATTATTCTTCTATCTGCTTTCAATGGAATAGAATCAATGATTGAGAAATTATATTCTGATTTTGATACAGATATAACTATAAGATCTACAATTGGAAAAACCTTTCCAGAAGACTTAATTGATTATAATACGATTAAAAAAACCGAAGGAATTGCGAACTACACAAAAGCGATTGAAGAAATTGTTGTAATAAAACACGAAAAGAAATTTGTTAACGCATCTTTGGTTGGAGTTGATAGTTCATTCTTGAAAATTTCAAAAATGGCGATCCATATGGTTGATGGGAAACCAATTCTTAAAAAGAATAAACACGATTTTGGATTAATAGGAGCAACATTATTAGATAATTTGGGTGGTTTCATTCCTGAAAACATTGGGTATGAACAAGTAATTTTATATGTCCCCAAACGAGACTCTAAAATTCGAATTGGATCAAATCCATTTAACACAAAACTCATTGACATTTCAGGGAGAATGAATTTCAATAGAGAAGTTAATGCAGACAAACTTGTAATATCTATTGAAACGGCAAAAGAGATTCTTAATTACCAAAACGATATTACTGCAGTATATGTAGATGTTGATTCTTCTTATAATAATGAAGATGTTAAAGCACAACTTTCTGAATTACTTGGAGAAAACTTTAGTGTTAAGACCAATTATGAAAAAAATGAATTGATATTTAAAACAAGTAAATCAGAAAAAATAATTGTTTTAATCATACTGCTTTTTATTTTTATTTTAGCCGCGTTTAATTTGATTGCCTCTTTAACAATGCTATTTATTGAGAAAAAGGATAACATTCAAACTATGATTAGTTTTGGTGCAAACAAAAAAACCATCTTCAATATTTTCTTTTTTGAAGGATTGCTTATTTCTGGAAAAGGAATATTAATTGGCCTCGTCTTGGGGTATAGTATTTGTTTAGTGCAAATTAAAACCTCTCTTCTCACAATGCCTAACTCTGGTGGAGAAGCTTTTCCAATTAACACGTCAATTTCTGATGGTGTTTTAATCCTATTTTTAGTATCAATCTTGAGTTTTTTGTTTTCTTATTTACCTGTGCGATTTCTCATTAAAAAAAATCTCAGTCATCTGAATTTTTAATTCCGATTTTTTTGTTGAGAAACATTAAAAATATCTCTATTGAACATTGTCACTTGAAATAATTGGTGTAACTTTGCGCCAAAATTCAGCATAATGGTCACGCCATTATGAATAATATTCAACATAAAAAGAGGCCTAGATGTCGGGAATTAAAGGAAATGTTTCACAGGTAATTGGTCCTGTTGTTGACGTAAACTTCGAAAAAGGAGTAGCTCTTCCAAATATATATGATGCTTTGGAAGTAAGAAAACCAGATGGTACACGTGTAGTATTGGAAGTTCAATCTCACGTTGGTGATAATTCAGTTCGAACCATTTCTATGGATTCAACTGATGGTTTCCGAAGAGGAATGGAAGTTACCTCAACTGGAAGTGCAATAAAAATGCCTATTGGTGACAAAATCAAAGGACGTTTATTCAATGTTGTAGGTGAAGCTATCGACGGTATTAACATCGTTGATAATTCTGATGGATTGCCAATTCACCGTGAGGCACCAAAATTTGATCAGTTATCTACTTCAACTGAAGTTTTATTCACAGGAATTAAAGTAATTGACTTAATTGAACCTTACTCTAAAGGGGGTAAAATTGGTTTATTCGGTGGAGCTGGTGTAGGTAAAACTGTATTGATTCAAGAATTAATTAACAATATCGCGAAAGGTCACGGTGGACTTTCTGTATTTGCAGGAGTTGGTGAGCGTACACGTGAAGGGAATGATTTACTTCGTGAGATGCTTGAATCAGGCATTATCAAATATGGTGATGCATTTATGCATTCTATGGAAGAAGGTGGTTGGGATCTTGACAAAATTGATTTGGAAGAGATGAAAGAATCGAAAGCTACTTTCGTTTTCGGACAAATGAATGAGCCTCCTGGCGCTCGTGCACGTGTTGCTCTTTCTGGATTGACAATGGCTGAATATTACCGTGATGGTGAAGGTGATGGAGAAGGAAAAGATATTCTTTTCTTCGTTGATAACATATTCCGTTTTACACAAGCAGGTTCTGAAGTATCAGCACTTCTTGGACGTATGCCTTCTGCAGTTGGATATCAACCAACTTTAGCATCTGAGATGGGTGCGATGCAAGAACGTATTACTTCTACAAAAAATGGATCTATTACATCTGTACAAGCAGTTTATGTGCCTGCGGATGACCTTACCGATCCAGCTCCGGCTAACACATTTGCTCACTTAGATGCAACAACAGTATTGTCTCGTAAAATTGCTGAGTTAGGTATTTATCCTGCTGTTGATCCATTGGATTCAACTTCTCGTATTTTAACAAGAGAAATCGTTGGAGAAGAGCATTATGACTGTGCTTCTCGTGTTAAGATTACATTACAACGTTATAAAGAATTACAAGATATCATTGCGATTCTTGGAATGGACGAATTATCAGAAGAAGACAAAATGATTGTACACAGAGCTCGTAGAGTTCAACGTTTCTTGTCTCAACCATTCCATGTAGCTGAGCAATTTACTGGGATACCAGGTGTATTAGTAGACATTGTTGATACGATCAAAGCATTTAATGCAATTCTTGACGGTGAATATGATAAATATCCAGAAGCAGCTTTCAACTTGAAAGGTGGAATCGAAGACGTTGTTGCCGCTGGAGAAAAAATGTTATCTGACGCAAACGCATAATCAACGAATTAAGAAGTCTACTTCAACACTAAATCGAAAAATATGCAGTTGGAAATAATAACACCTGAATCAAAAATATTTACTGGAGAAGTAGACGCAGTTCTTCTTCCTGGATTAGATGGATTATTTCAGGTTTTAAATGGACATGCTCCTATTATCTCTGGACTTAGTCAAGGTGAGGTAAAAATTGATTTGACTTCACCATTTGAAAGAACAGAATCTTCAAGTAATTTAATTATTGACGATTCTTCTAATTCAAAAGTGATTCGAGTGTCAATTAAAGGGGGAGTTGTAGAACTTTTAAACAATAAAATAATTGTTCTTGCCGAATAAAAAATTTACACCTTATTATACGGAGGGATTTGGTTTACCATGTCCCTCTTTTTTGTTAAGGTATGTTAAGCATTGTCAGAGAACTGCAAAATATACGATTGATTGATTATTTTCGTTGTTAATTCTAAATTTGTGAATGGATTATTTATCTAAAATAGATCTTACTAAAACACCAAAGCATGTTGCAATCATCATGGATGGTAACGGACGTTGGGCCCAAAAGCAAGGGCATCTGCGGTTGTATGGTCATAATTTTGGAGTAGAATCTATTCGAGAAACATTAAAAGCGGCTAAGGAATTAAAAATTCAATATCTGACACTTTACGCATTTTCCACTGAAAACTGGAATCGCCCAAAAGAAGAAGTTGATGGATTAATGGATCTTTTAGTAAAATCTTTGGCAAATGAAATCAAAGAATTGTCTGATACTGGAGTTCGATTATTGACTATAGGGAATATAGAAGGTTTACCTCAGGCATGTCAAAATGAATTGCAAGAATCAATTGAACTTACTAAAAACAACAGTGATATTAACTTAGTTCTTGCATTAAATTATAGTGCTCGATGGGAAATTATTGATGCTATTAAAAAAATAGCTTTAGATGTAAAATCATCTAATTTAGAAGTAGATGTAATCAATTCAGAGTTAATTGGCAACTATTTAAATACGAAAGACATCCCTGATCCAGAATTGTTAATACGAACGAGTGGCGAACACAGAATAAGCAACTTCCTTTTATGGCAAATAGCTTATACCGAATTTCATTTCACGGAAGTATTATGGCCAGACTTTAAAAGAGACGATTTATATAAAGCAGTTTTAGACTTTCAATCCCGTGAACGAAGATTTGGAATGGTTTCGGAACAACTAACTTAACCCCATGAAATTGAAAATACTTTTCCTACTATTATGTTCACTTTCATTTTTGAATGCATTTGGACAAATTGTATTTACAGACACCCTTTCTGGTTCGATGACAGCGGGTGGACTTGACATTGATTTTAAAAAGCCGAAAGAATATGAAGTCGGGCCTATCAAAGTCGAAGGTGCCGATAACTTTGATCATCAAGCTATAAAATTAATTGCCGGATTAAAACAAGGACAAACAATTTATATTCCAGGAGAAAAAATATCAAAGGCCATAAAGAATCTCTGGGCAGAAGGCTTATTTTCTGATGTGGAGATAATAGCTGACAAAGAGATTGCAGGTGTAATATATTTAACGATCAAAGTTGTTCCAAGAGCGAAATTATCGCGTTTCAAGTTTAAGGGAGTAAATAAACGTGAAGCAGACAAAGTACGTGAAGAAATCGCTTTGTATTCTGGTAAAACCATCACAGAAAATTTAATATACCAAACAGAAAATCAAATAAAAGGATACTTTAGAGAAAAAGGACATTATTCAGTTGGAGTCAAAATAAACAGAATTGTTGACACATTAATGAATAATTCCGAAATATTTTTAATTGATATAAAGAAGGGCAAAAAAATAGGTATTAAAGAATTAAACATTGATGGTGTTGCAAGTATTCCAAAATGGAAGCTCACTATGGCAATGAAAGAAACCAAAGAAAAAAAACTTTGGAGATTTTTCAAAAGATCCAAATTCACTGAGAGTTCATACGAAAAAGATAAATTGGCAATGTTGGATAAATTCAATTCAATTGGATTACGAGATGCTTATGTGAAATTTGACACTGTGTATCAGTCAAATGCTAAAAATCTAATTATTGACATTACAATAGACGAGGGAAGTAAGTACTACTTTGGTGATATTGAATGGATAGGAAATACTAAGTTCCGTTCTTCTTATTTAGATACAATTCTTGGAATAAAATTCGGTGATGTATATAATAAAACACTTTTAAATGAACGTTTAAATATGAGTCAAGATGGGCGAGACATTTCCTCTTTATATATGGACAGAGGTTATTTATTCTTTCAAATAATTCCAGTTGAAACTAACGTTAATGGTAATTACATTAATTATCAAATGCGCATAATTGAAGGAAAAGAAGCGCGTGTCAAACGAATAATTATTACAGGTAACACAAAAACCAATGAATATGTAATTCGGAGAGAAATACGCACGAAACCTGGTGATTTATTTAATAGAAACGACATAATTCGTACGCAACGTGACTTAGCTCAACTTGGGTTTTTCAATGAGCAAGGATTTCAAGTTAATCCGATGCCAAACCCAGAGGATGGAACAGTTGATATTGAATATGTAGTTGAAGAAAAATCTTCTGATCAGATTGAATTGTCTGGTGGATATGGAGGGGCTGGACCAACAGGAAATGGTAGAATTATAGGAACTTTAGGCTTAACATTTAATAATTTTTCTACTAAAAATATCTTTAAAAAAGGTTCTTGGTCTCCACTTCCAGGAGGTGATGGACAAAAACTTTCAATTAGAGCACAAACTAATGGGCGTTATTACCAAGGTTATAATTTTTCATTCACTGAACCGTGGTTAGGGGGTAAAAAACCAAACTCATTGTCGTATTGGGTTAACCATACCGCATTAGGGAATGGTTATTTACCAACGAATGAACTATACACTGGAATTTCGATTACAGGAATGGGGCTTGGTTTGGGCAGACGTAAAAAATGGCCAGATGACTATTTTACAGCTTATTATGAATTGAGTTATCAGTATTATGATGTAAGAGATGATGCACGTTTTCCTATTTTCACGAATGGATATGCTAATGATATTGCTCTTAAATATGTTTTACAAAGAAGTTCGGT
This sequence comes from Flavobacteriales bacterium, assembly GCA_009885545.1. Classification (GTDB taxonomy): domain Bacteria; phylum Bacteroidota; class Bacteroidia; order Flavobacteriales_D; family Crocinitomicaceae; genus M0103. The sequence continues at coordinate 22,118 of VFKM01000041.1, read as the reverse complement.
AAGTGCGCCAATCTATCCTCAAAGTGGTTCAAATTTGATGTTCTCTGCAAAATCGACTGTACCTTATTCATATTTTGATAAAACGACAGATTATTCAGGAATTTCAGCACAAGAACGTTATAAATACCTTGAATATTATAAGCTCAAATTTACAGGAGAATGGTTTCTGCCTTTGACTGCAGACAAAAAACTTATCTTAAGACCACGATTTGGATTCTCAGTAATGGGTGCATTTACCAAATCAAAAGGAATTACACCATTTGATCGTTTTGCACTTGGAGGAAGTGGTTTATCTGGAGTAAATCAACTTGGAGGTAGAGAGATTATTGCGCTTCGAGGTTATGAAGATAATTCAGTATCATCTGCCTCAGGTGATCCAATTATTGCTAAATACACACTTGAATTACGTTACCCGATTTCATTGAATCCTTCAGCAACTTTCTATGCCTTGGTATTTGCAGAAGCAGGGAATACGTTTCCTTCAATTGATAAGTTCAACCCTTTTAATGTGAAAAGATCTGCTGGTGTTGGTATCAGAGTGTTTTTACCTATGTTCGGAATGCTTGGTTTAGATTACGGTTTTGGTTTTGACAAATTGGATTATTGGTCTTCTGGTTTTGGAGGGGCTTCTGACCAATCAATTGACCAAAAAGGGTTTTATCCTAAATTGAGTTTTACAATAGGTATGAACCTTGGGGAACTTTAATCATTGTCAAATACAATAAAATAACTAGTTTTGGCGTTCGGCTTCAAATTTATATTATGAAAAAGCTATTATTTGCATTCGTTTTTATCTTTGGCACAGCATTTGTCTTCGGTCAAAAGTATGCGTATATCGATTCTGATTTTATTTTGGCTAGCGTGCCGGAGTATAAAGAAGCGAAAGACAAATTAGATAAATTGGCGGATAGATGGACAAAAGAAATTGAAGAGCGTTATGAAGTCTTAAAATTAAAAAAAGACAATTTTGCACGGGAAGAGGTTCTTTTACCAAATGAAGAAAAAACAAAACGTAAAGAAGAAATTGTTAAACTGGAAACAGAAGCAATGGAAATGCAAAAGTTAAGATTTGGTGTTGGTGGAGATTACTTCCAAAAAAGACAGGAATTAATTAAGCCAATTCAAGATAGAGTTTACGATGCAATGCAAAAAGTAGCCTCAAAGAGAAATTACAGTTTTGTTTTTGATAAAGCCAACCAAAGTAATTTGATTTATGCAGACGTCAAATACGATATCAGCGATGAAGTTTTGAAAGAAATGGGAATTACTGGTAAATAATTAACAAAAAATAAAAAAGAAGAATGAAAAAGTTATTGTTAGCCCTAGTGGTAATGTTTAGTATGGGAACTGTGATGGCGCAGTCTAAAGTTGCACATGTTAATTCTCAAAAATTATTGGATACATTGCAATCTAGAAAAGATGCGATGAACCAATTAAAAGAATTCGAAGCTAATGGGATTAAAGAATTACAAGAAATGGAAGCTGATTTCAATGCTGCTTTAGCAAAATACGAAAAAGATCGTCCAAGTATGTCTCCTACATTAATCAAATTTGAAGAGGAGAAATTGATGAAAAAACAACAAGGTATTCAAGACCGTGAGACTTCATTAAATCAAGAAATGCAAATCTACAGTCAAGAATTAAACAAACCAATCTTAGAACGTGTTCAAAAAGCAGTTGAGATTGTTTCTGACCGCAGAAAATTAAATTATGTGATTGACGAATCTGTTACATTGTATTTCAAAGGTGGAACTGATATTACGGCAGAAGTAATTATTGAATTGTTGCGTTTAGATGCAGAAGCATTAAAAAAATAATAAAATCAAACTAGTTTAAAGGGTAATCATTCATTTGGTTACCCTTTTTTTGTAGTTTTGAATTCAATGAATAAAAAAGGTCCAATTGGTGTTTTCGATTCTGGCTACGGTGGATTAACGGTTTTATCTGAAATTGTTAAACAGTTGCCAGAATATGACTATTTATATCTCGGCGACAATGCACGAGCGCCTTACGGAACAAGATCCTTTGATGTTGTCTATGAATACACTTTAGAAGCTGTTAAAGAGCTTTTCTCAAGAGGGTGTGAACTTGTTGTTATTGCATGCAATACTTCATCAGCAAAAGCCTTAAGAACAATTCAGCAAAATGACCTTCCAAAAATTGACGATAATAAACGTGTTCTAGGAGTTATTCGACCAAGCACGGAAGTTATTGGTGGTTTGACAAAAACGGGGCATATTGGAATACTAGCTACTGAAGGAACTGTCAAATCAGAATCTTATGTAATTGAACTAAAGAAATTTTCTCCAACAACTGTGGTAGTTCAACATGCCTGCCCAATGTGGGTTCCTCTAATTGAAAACAATGAACACTTATCCGTAGCAGGAAAATTATTCATTCAAGAAGATCTGCAACTATTATTGAAGAAAGATCCGAAAATTGATGTAATCGTTTTAGCCTGTACTCACTACCCTATTTTAAAGGAGTATATTGAAACAATTGTACCCTCAACTATTGAAATTATTTCACAAGGAAAAATTGTAGCAGAAAAACTTAGCGATTATTTAAAAAGGCACAATCAGCTTGAGAAATCTTGCTCAAAAAATGGTGAAATTCATTTCTTAACAACTGAAAATTCTCTTGATTTTGATAGAAAAGCCACATTATTTTTTGGGAAGAAAGTTCGTTCTGAACACATCAAACTTTAAACTTCAATTCCGATTAAACATACATCATCAACTTGCTCTTGATCACCTTTCCACGTTTCAAAGAAATTATGTAAGTGTTTTTCTTGTTCATTAAATGAAATTTTATTCAATGACACGATGTACTGCTTCAATTGTGCAGACTTTAATTTCTTCCCTAACGGTCCGCCAAACTGATCAGCGAACCCATCAGTGAGCAAATAGATTAAATCACCTTTTTCCAATTGAACAGAATGGTTGGTGTACTTGTTATTGTTGATATGAACCCCAATTGGTTGTTTATCTCCCTTGATTTCAGTTATTTCCTGAGAATTTTTCTTTAGAATCCAAATAGGATTATTTGCCCCTGCCCATTCCAAAATATATGATTCAGGATCAAATAATGCCAATGAAATGTCCATACCATCTTTCATATCATCTAGATTCTTGGAAAATTCAGACAAAATTAATTCACGTGTTTTGTTTAATAATTTTGCAGGTTCATACATACCATATTCGCGAATTGAACGGTTAAGTGCATTATTACAAACTACAGAAACCATTGCTCCTGGAACTCCGTGACCAGTACAATCAGCTACAGCTATAAGTTTCTTATTCCCTATTTTATCAAACCAATAAAAGTCTCCGGCAACTATGTCTTTTGGCTGATAATAAACAAAAATCTCGTTGAATTCAGTTTGTAATAGTTGCTTTGATGGAAGCATCGCTGTTTGAATTCTTTTCGCATAAGTAATACTGTCCAGAATTTCCTTGTTTTTTAATTCAACCAATTTAATTTGTTGATCTATTTTATTTGATGCATCTACAACTTCTTTTGTTCGTTCTTGAACCATTGTTTCAAGTACTCGCTGTCTTTCACGGTAATTCCGTTCTCTTAATCTAATAAATAGGCCAATTAAAATTATCACTAGTAAAATAACAGCAATTCTAAACCATAACCTTTCCCAAATTGGGCTATTAATTACAATCGGAATAGATAAAACTTCACTTTCCACTCCAAAATTGTCCACTGATTTAACATGAAATACATAATTTCCAGAATTTAACTTTGAATATGTTACTTCAGTTTTATCAGAAAGCGGAACCCAATTCGATTCTTCTCCTTCTAAATAATAAGAGTAAAAAACAGAGCTTGTGGTCAATGCGCAAAACTTAAAAGTCAAGTGATTTTCAGTGTATTTTAACTCTAAACTTTTAGGAATACCCCGTTTATTGACATTGTTTTTGCTTTTAACTTTCCAATCAACATCATTATAAAAGAGTTGAATAGATTTTAATTCAATATAAGGTTTTAGATACCTTTGACTTTTATCTGACCTTTTGATGCAAGAAAGTCCAGTTCCTGAACCGGTCCATAATGCATTATTGGAAAACAGAATGGCATTTTGTTGGATTTCCATATTAACCAAACCACTTCGTTCATCATATGTAATAATATAATATTTCCCTTCCCCACGTCTCTTTAGTAAATTTATTCCCCTTTCTGTACCGACCCATAATTCCCCTAAATGCCATTTTATTGCTTGTATTGAATTAGAAATCAATCCTTCTTTTTTTGATAATTGATCAAATTTCTCGTTATTATAAATTATTAAGCCATGCGATTTGGTCCCAATATATATGGCTCCTTTATTGTCTTCTTCTAGGCTTAAAATAAATTTGTCATTTAATTTTTTAGCATCATAAACAGCCACAAAAGATTTTCCGGTAAAGCGGTACAATCCTTTTTGATAAATACTTACCCAAGGATTTCCGTGAACATCAATTAAAAAAGTGTACACCTCATTAGAAGGAAGAAGATTCCTGCTACTATATTGAATAGTGTCTTTTGCTGATAATTTAAAAAGTCCAGCATTAAAGGAACCGACCCAAATGTTTTTGTCCTTGTCCTTTTCAATTTTCGTTACTGTTTGAAGATAGACATTTCTGATTTTACTAATAATCCTCTTTACATTAAACTTATTATCTTTTGTGTTTAGAATAATAATCCCAAAATTAGATTGTTCTGTTCCTATCCATAGCTCGTTTCTTTCAGGGATTTCGCAAATGGTAGTTATTTTAACATTGATCAATTCTTTCGGCAAAATCTGTTTTGTAACCTCTCCATTGTTGTTAATAATATTCAGCCCATAACCATATGTTCCGGCTATGATTCTTCCATCAATTAAATGAGCTAAACAAGTTATTTTTTCATTCGAAAGTCCAGATTCCTTGTCAAGAGAAATAATTTCTTCTTTTTTTAAGCAAGACACACCATTCCCAGAGGCTAACCATAAATTCTTCTCTCGATCAAAATACCCGTTATACAGATCATTTGAAGTAAGTCCATTTTTATCAGTTATCTTACTATATGATCCATTTTGACGCAACACAAACAAGCCGTTTGAACTGATAATATTTAACTCTTGTTTATTAGGTATAATACACGATATCCATGCATTTTCAATTTCTTTTATTAGCAACTTTGAAAATTTAGATTCAAAACCGACAAGAACGCCTTGATTCGTTGTTCCCAATAAAACACTGTCTCCAAAAGCGCCAAGAGAGAAAATATAATCATCTTGAATACCATCATTAAGATTAAAATATGAAAACTTCTTTGCACTATATTGTACCAATCCATTTCCTTGAGTTCCAAACCAATAGTCTCCATTTTCTGTTTGAGTCATTGAAAGAACCCCTGATTTAAAAATCTTATTTGGGTCATTAAATTCAATCAACTTATCATTTATAAGTTTATACACCCCTGATGGGGTTAAAACCCAAAGTGTTCCCGTTTTATCAAGAAATAATTTACGTATAACGTCAGTAGATAATCCTTTTCCTTTTTTAAAGTTGATTGTGTTTTTGTAATCGTAAATAAAAAGCCCATTTGTATTCGTGCCGATACAAATTCTACCTTTTTTATCTTGTACAACACTTACGGCATCAACACCACTTAATATTTTTAACGGTGCAAATTCGGTAAATTCTTGTCCATTATACTGACTTATTCCTGATTGAGTTGCAAACCAAATGTAGCCGTCTTTATCTTGAAAAACATCGTTTACTATTTCACTTTGCAAACCGTCTCTAGTGGAGAAATTGAGGATATTATATTTTTGCGTCGTTCCTTTAAATGAGACTAAAAGAAACAAGAAAAGACAGACTTTAATTACAAATCTGTCTTTTACTATAATTTTTAAATTTTTATTCTTATTCACTTAAAAAATCTAATTTTTCAAGAATGTCTTAGAAATTATTCTTCCATTTTTTTCAACATTCATAAAATATATCCCTTTATGAAATTGAGAGATATTGATTTCCATATCAGAAGATATAACACGGTTTTCGTAAAAAATCTTTCCAGCAGCATCTGTCAATATTATTTGTGCATTTAATAGCTTTTCATCAAAAGAAATTTGTAATTCTTCATCAGCTGGATTTGGTGAAATTCCTATATTCAGTTGAAAAAGTTGTTCTTCAACAGACGCCTCCGCATTTGCAGATTGTCTTTTTATGTTTGATCTTGATGTATTAATATTTGCTTTTGTAATGCTGCAAGATGGTAAATTAGTTTCAATATAATATTGAGCAAGTGGATGTGCAGTAAAAGATGGATCCCACCAAGAAGTTTCATAATTCATAAAGAAACCCATTGAAACAAATGCACCTAAACCCGTTTGATCCATCATACAATTATAAGATAATATGTAAAATTCATCTATTTGGTTTTCTTTTTTATATTTTGACCAGATTAGAGTACCTTCTGAAGTTCCGATTGGAGAATAATCTAAAACAACACCTTGGTGCCAAGCGGATCTAACTGATTCTAATCCTGTACTATATAAATATGAAATGGCATATTTAGCCGAATCCATTGTATTTGAAGTCATATCCGTATAAAATGATAGTTCATTCATGTGTTTAGCTCCAACCTTTGTAAAAAATGTTTCTGTACCTTGCATACGATAGATATACACACTATCGATGCCGTTTACAACTGCAGGTTTTTCCCATACAACCATATAGTGATCCCCGTCTTGAAAATCAGTTGATACAAGACAAACATCTTGTGAAAAACTAAAAGATATATTGAACAAAACAGCAAATAATGCGAAAGTGAATTTGTAGATTTTTTTCATATGAAAGGTTTTAATTGGTTAAATTTCAGCAATTTTAGTCAGATTACAAAAAGTATTTAAACATTTTTGAACATCTCCCAAAAATTAAAGTTGTTTTCCAATTTTGCTTTCTATTGTCCAACTTATCAAATGTGCTCTTTCTTTTGCTAATTGAGCCTTTTCACCTTTCCAATTTTCGTTAATCGTTTCATCGAAAAGATGCAACCATTGTAAAAAATGTTCTTTTTTTAATGGCATTGGAAGGTGTTTCTCTGTGACATTTGTCAAATATCCTACTTCATCGAGGAGTACAAATGCCCAAAAATCATTCATTTTTGGTAAATGATTTTCAAAATTCAACTTTTCAAAGAAAGGAGACAATAATTTATCCTTCAAAACTTTAGAATAAAAAATATTCACCATTTTTTCAATATCTGAGCGGGTTTTTAGATCTTCCATTAACGCGTTTTAAACAATTTCATTAGTATGAATTACTACTTTTTTTCTGGATTTCATTCGGTGTTTTTCGGATACAACATCTACAAAAGGTGTTTTTTTAATCTTTGACTCTGCCCACGAAATAAAATCGAAATATTCCATAGCCAATCCCTCAAATGAATCTTCTTTAATTGCCGACAACTCTTTATAGAGATCTTCCCAAAGTTTCTCTGCATCAATGTTATTGTTGCATTTTATACGTTTTGACACAAATTGAAGAAATACTTTTTCAAAAGAATAAAGTCTATTTCTTGATTTTAAAAATCGCATTGTACTTTTCAAAGAATATGGCAGAAATTCATTGTGTTTAAGTTCAAGGTGTGCAAGTAAATCCAAAATATGGGTATAAGAAAGAATGTCTTCACTTTCATCTAAATCAGTGTCATTTAAAATCTTATTTATCCATTTCAACGATCCAGAAAAATCATTTTGTGCTAATTTTATAGTAGCAATCTTAAATTGAATATAGGCCTTTCTAACTGGAGATATTTTGTCTCCGAATAAGTGTAGATTTTCCTTTATAATATCAATTAAACTATCTGCTTTATTATATTCGCCTCTATTCGTTAAAATAGACAACTCAATACTACTCGTACTTGCAAATAACTTTATTTGTAAATCTTCATTATGCTCCAATTTATGTTTACTTGGAATTTCTTTCAATTTTCTCAAAAAATCTGTAGAATCAACATGACATCCCAATTCTTCAGAAACGTAAATAGCGTTAGTTAAAAGTGAAAAGTAGCTATTCAAATTAGATTCAATAACACCTTCACGTTCCTCAAATGTCAGAAGATTTGCTTTTATATAAAAATAACTTTTTTCTAAATCACCACAAGCGAACCAATATGCGCTTCTTATGTGATTATATAAATACGCCGAATCGAAAGACATGTCAACTGTTTTCAAATTTTCAGGCAATCTCTTGAAAATATTTTCAAATTGCTCTCTTTCTTCATCTGTACGTGCTTTTCCTTTTCGCGTTAATTGAAAAAATAAATCACTTTTAACTTTCCACAACTGATTATAAAGTTCTAATTGCTTCATAAAAAAAGCATCTCTTTCTTCTATTTCTTGCAAAGCCTCCACGGTTACATCAGAATACCCATTATTTTCTAGAAGTTTTTTCTTTTTTCTCCGGATTTCAATAATTAATGTGTGGCGCTCATGTTTTTCTGCGAATTTTTCGGCACTTCTCAAAATTCTTCCACATTGATCATATAATGATTTTGTATATAAAATTTCGGCACTATGCATCAATTTATATATTTGAGCATCTATCGAAGTGGAAGAATAGAAAGCATCTAACGCACTTAATATATGATCATACAGCCGTTTTTTGGTGATGGAAAACCTATTTAAAAAGGCTTCATTTTTAAACTCTTTAAAAAGTGCTTCTTCATTATATTCTACTTGTTTGGCTATATAATCAAACAATCGAACATAATTATTTTCATCGCCAATTGTATGACGTGATGAAATCAATTTGAAATACCTTTTTTCCGATTTTGAAAGAGATCTGATTAACTCAAATAATCCTTCTTTGACTGTAGTAGACATGTATAGATTCTTTAAATAAATTACCTTGAATCTAATTTAACAAAAGGATTTTACATTCAATCGATCAATTTTTGAACTGTATCTTTTATTGATTGAAGGGTTCATTTCTAATCAAAAAAAAAGCCTCGTTTAAACAAGGCTTTTTTTTAAATATTAATTATTTTTTTTCTTCGGATTTTCATCTGGATCAGCATTTGGATCTGTAATGTCCCCCGGTTCAACATCACTTGAAGCATCTTCAGAGTCATCAACATCTGGTGCTGTAACAGATTTCCATACAGGAGTTTCATCAGAATTTTGAGTACAAGGAACTCTATTTTCCTTAGTACAAGAAACAGCAAAAAACCCAACTGCAACAATCGCTATGTAAATAACTTTCTTCATCCCTGTCTCTTTATTATTAACAAACATATTACTTTAATTCTAATAATCCAAATTTTCTACCTGAAATTTGAGTGTAACGCACGTTCCTTTGATTGAACTGTCGTTATTTAGTATTTGAACGGGTCCATTTATTTCAAAAATTTTGTTTGAAAGTATCCTTAATAGTTCAATCCGTTTTGTAGTAATATCCATGCCTTGAGAGCGATGATCGCCATCATAACTTGTTTTACTGTTCAAACTTGTTTCAATTCCTACACCATTGTCTTCGATTTTAATCGTTAACATTTCCCCTCTTAATGTAATGTCGACAATTATTAATCCTTTTTTCGTCTCATCCGGTAAAATGCCATGAATAATACTATTTTCAATAAAAGGTTGCAACATCATAGCGGGAATAATAACTGTTTCAGCATCAATATTTTCGTTGCAAATAATCTGGTAATCAAACCTGTCTTTAAAGCGCATTGATTCGAGTGACATATAAAGTTCAAGTCGTTCTAGTTCTTGGCTTAAAGGCACAAGATTTCCGTCTTCTGAAGAATCAAGATTTTTACGAATCAATTTTGCGAAATTCGTTAGGAAACGATTTGCGGATAAACGGTCTTGCGTGTTAATGAAATATTGAATAGAATTTAACGAATTAAAAATAAAATGTCTGTTCATACTCGCATTCAGCGATTTTTGTTCTAAAGTCAATAAACGAGATTTATACCCCATTTTTTCCTTCTCATTTTTTTCTCTTTCTCGTTTTAATCTAAATTTAAATATTTTGAATATCGCATATGCTAAAGTCAAAAATACAATTAAGAAAAACCACCATGTTCTATAAAATGCTTGTTTAACTGTAAACTCAAATTTTATTTCTTCCGATACAATTCCTTTTGAGTCTGCGCATCGAGCATGTAAAACATAGTCTCCTGCTGACAAACCGCTGAAAGTTATTGTAGTATTATTATTTAACGGCGACCAATCATTATCTTGTCCTTCAAGCCAAAATTGAAATTGCATTCCTGGGTAATTTGCCAGTGAAATTCCATCCATTTCGAACGTTAAATTGTTTTTTGAATAGGGTAATTTCAAATTTATTGGTAGTCCAAATTTATCTACTCCATCAGCATATTTAGAAAATTCAATCCGCTGATAATTAATTAAAATATGCTTCAAAATCAAAAGTGGGGAAGAAAAAACAACTCTTTGTTTTATTGGTAAAAAGCTAACGAGACCAGAAGCGGTTCCAAACCAAAGACGACCATTTCTATCGACAAAACTGGAATTCATATTCGTTTCAAGATCAACAATTCCATCAGCAATACTATAATTCACTATTGAAATAGTTTTCTTGTCTAAATCTGAAAGCACAAAAATCCCATTATTCGTTCCTACATATAATTGTTGGTTATAATAATTTAAAAAATTAACGTAATTCGAAGAAGGGATCTTAGAAAAATTAACTTGTTTAACTTGATTATTTTTTAGACAAAATAATCCCTCCTCTGTACCAATCCAAAGAGAATTCCCTTTATCCTTTTCCAAAGAATAAATCGTTTTTTTGAATTTCTGTTGAAGTTCTAATCTATTAAAATGAATAAGATATAACCCTTTATCTGTCGCGCAATAAATTTTCTCTCCAATTTGGCAAAAATCTCTCACATTCGTTACATCATCATTTTTCACCTGAGTTATTTTCCCATTACTGTATAAGGAAACGCCATTACTTCCTCCTATATAAAATGATGATGGAGATATTTTTATAAGCGCAGTTATCTTATCCCCAGGCAAGCCATCTTCATTATAAAGTGTTTTTTGAACTTTCGTGCCTTTCATTGCAATTAAGCCATAACTTGTTCCAAACCAATTCAGTGCATCCACATTCAGCAGCGAAGTCCATATAGTGCTATTGTTTTCTAATACAATTGGGGTGATTTTTTTATTTTGTGACATTTGCATTAAACCTCCGTCAAGTGTTCCAATCCAATAATTTCCTAAAACATCCTGATTCATATTTAAGACTAATCCAGAAGTCAGGTTTGTCTCTTCATTATAATAAACAAACAGTTCACCAGGGAACCGCAGCAGACCTTTCCCCTCACTTCCCATCCAAATATTTCCTTGTTTGTCTTCAAATATGGATCTGATGCTTTCCATTGGCATACCATTATTTTCGTCTAATAAAAGATTTGTTTTCCCGTTTTTGACCTTAAATACACCGCCATTAGAATACACCCATAAATTTCCTTTTGTATCCAACATACAACCTCTCAATGAAATCAATGAATCAATCCCCTGAATTACATTCAATTTTTCTGTTGAAACGTCATACTTCATTAATCCATTTTTGAATGTCGTTACGAACAATTCATTTCCACTCTTTTCAATTCCTGAAACACTATAATCATCAAAAATTTTAATGTGCCTAAATATTTTTAAATCTGTCGTTTTTACAACACCTGCTCTGGTTCCAATATACAAGTTTTCTCCTTCTACCAATAGGTCCCGAATACTCAAATCATCTTCTTGATATAGCTGAATATGTGATTGGTCCGTCGAATTAAACTCTATTTCCGACCCTCCATTTATTTTTAATTGAACTAACTTATTATTTCGAATCTCGAATAATCCTCCTCCATTTGAAGCGATAATTATTCGGTTTTTGAAAATTACTACTTCCGTGACTGAGGTAGTTTTAAAGTCTTCACTTAAAGCCCATTTACTAATTTTGTTGTTTTGAATTTTAGAAACTCCTCCTTCATGTCCTACCCAAATTGCATCTCCAATACTCTTTATGAGTTTTACACGGTTATTCAAAATTCCATCTTCCGTTGAATATGAATGGAAATCCTTCCCATTAAATTTTGCAAGTCCCCCTAAGGTTGCCACCCATAAATAACCATTTTTATCTTGTGTAATTGAATTTACTTGTGAATGCGGTAATCCTTGGGCAGTATTATAGGTAACAAATGAATAACGTTGTGCACTGGCAATTTGTATAAAAAGGAATGCGAGAAAAAAGAGAATTAAATTTTTAATCATTTTGACAATTTCAACATTTTAACGAATTCTGTAACCCGATTTCTTGCAACTGGTATGCGCAACCCATTTTTCAAAATCGCAAAATGACCATCTTCATTTACATAATCCGACAACATATCCAAATTAATGATATGAGACTTATGGACTCTAAAAAACTTCGAGGAATTCAATATATTTTCATACGTTTTTAAGGTACGTGTATCCAAATAACGCGGCCCTTCCTTAAAATAAATTGTGGTACAATTTCCATTTGCTTCTAAATGAACAATCGTATCATCTTCCACAATTTTTAAGCCCTTCGTATGACTTATAGCGATTCTATTATTCGGTTTATTTCGTAATAATGTATCAGAAAGATTTTTTAATGAGCTGAAATATGTGTTGTAATTTTGTGGCTCGTCGGTGAAAATTTTCTTGGTTTCTTGCAATCTTTCAACTGCAGTTTGTAATTCTTCTATATCGATCGGTTTAAGCAAGTAATAAACAGCACTTGCATTGAACGCTTTGATTGCATAATCTTTGAATGCTGTGACAAAAACAACTTGAAAATCTTTTTCTTCTAATTCATCCAACAATTCAAAACCTTCTGCACCTGAAGGCATTCGGATATCTAAAAATACAACATCAGGTTTAGAAGATTCGATAATTGCTTTTGCTTGACTTTTTCTTGAAGCCTCTCCAATAACCTCAATGTCAGGACAGTATTCCTCAAGCAACATGATAAGATTCTTTCTTGCGAATTCTTCATCGTCTACTACAATTGCTCTTAGTTTCATAGTTTTAGTATTTAAAGTAAGCATTAAATTTCCTCTTTTTCGAATATACTATTTAATACTAAAGTAGTCGCAATTTTAGTTGTATTTAAAACAACACATTCCTCCTTTAACATAAAATTTACACCCGATTAATACATCTCAATTACACTTTACGTTTTTTTTATCAGGCAAAAGGAAAGTTCATTTATCTTCGGATTATTGAACGCTTTTAATCTACTTGCTTATGCTTAAAAATGTACATTTCATCAAACAAACTTGTTGGATATTTAATGATAACGGAAACTAAGGTTTCCGTTTTTTTATCCTATAAAATCAATAATACTTTTAAGAATTTTCGATGGATTTTCAATGTGAGACATGTGTCCAGCCTCTTCAATGATTTCGAATGAAACGGGAATATCTTTTAATTCACTTTGCCATTTTTCGCTTGAAATGATTGGATCATGTTTTCCATGAAGAATCAAAAAATCAGCAGGGTTTTCCTTAACCAACAATGACTTATCTTCTCTATTTCTCATTGCTAGAGAAGCATAGGCTATGGATACACCTTCCATTTTTTTGGCTTCATTTATCAATTCAATAACGGCAGAATCTTTCCGATTGTGACGGTAAAAAAGTCCAGGAATTGCTTCATTGACAAACAACTCTTTCGCTTTTAAAACAATATCTGCTATTCGAACACGGTCTTTTTTCTTTTCAACTGAATCTTCCCAAAAATTAGAGTTGAGTAAGACAACTTTTTTACATTTCGGATCCAATTCTTTTAATTCAAGTGCCACATATCCACCCATGGAATGACCAACAACTTGGTATTGTTTAATGTTTAGTTCCTTTAACAATTTTACAACTTCCACCGCCATGTATTTCATTGATGGTGATTCATTTGAATCATTTAAAGCTGAATTTCCATGACCTGGCAGATCTATTAAAATGGACTGAAATGGTTCTTTTTCAAGATCAAGAAAATTCCACATGGAAATTGATTCTAGAAAGCCGTGTAAAAAGACAACAGAGTATCCGTTTCCAAAAATCCTGTATGATAAGTTACTCATTCATCAATGTCTCGATTTCCTCTGCTTCTAATGGAATATCTTTCATCAAATTGAAAGGAGCTCCAGATTCCTGCACTACTAAATCATCTTCTAAACGAATTCCTAATCCTTCTTCTGGAATATAAATTCCTGGTTCACATGTGAAAACCATTCCAGCTTTAATTGGCTCATTCCACAAACCAACATCGTGGGTGTCAAGACCCATAAAATGGGAAGTTCCATGCATGAAATATTTCTTATATGCTGGCCATTCTGGATTTTGGTTCGTGATGTCTAATTGGCTAATCAATCCTAGATTAAGTAATTGACCTTCCATGATTCGACCTACTTCTTTATGATATTCTGCCATTATTGTTCCTGGAACCAATAATTTTTCTGCAGATTTTTTTACGTGCAACACAGCATTGTAAACGTCTTTTTGTCGATCGGTAAACCTTCCATTTACAGGAATACAACGTGTTAAATCGGAAGCATAATTTGCATATTCCGCTCCAACATCCAACAAAATAACATCGCCAGCCTTGCATTGCTGATTGTTTTCAATGTAATGTAAAACACATGCATTTTTTCCAGATGCAATAATTGGTGTATACGCAAAACCTTTAGATCGATTTCTTAAGAACTCGTGCGCCAATTCTGCTTCAATTTCATATTCCCAAACGCCTGGTTTGATATATGAAAGTAAACGGCGAACTCCAGCTTCTGTAATTTTACATGCTTTTTGCAACAATTCAATTTCAATAGCATCTTTGATAGAACGAATACGGTGCATAATTGGAGCACTTTTTCTCACTTGATGGGCTGGATAATCGTTTTTCAATTGTTTGATAAAACGATCTTCTCTCGTTTCAACTTCCGTATTTGCGCGCAAATGTTCATTGGTATTAATATAAACGTTCGCTGCATCAGCCATCATTTGTTTAAAAATTACAGGAAATTGATTCAGCCAATAAACAGTTTTTATTCCTGAAACTTCAAAAGCTTGTTGTTTATTGAGCTTTTCGCCTTCCCAAACAGCTATTAGGTCACTTGTTTCTTTTAAGAAAAGAACTTCTTTGTGCGCTTCATTTTTACTGTCTGGAAAAATGATTAATATACTCTCCTCTTGATCAACGCCAGAAAGAAATAAAATATCTCTATGTTGCTGAAAAGGCATTGTACTATCCGCACTTATTGGAAAAATATCATTTGAATTAAAAACCGCCAAGGAATTTGGCTCCATCAATTGTTTAAAATCGGCTCTGTTTTTAATGTATAATTGCTTATCGATTCTATCGTATTTCATGTCGTGTTTATTTGAGGTTGAAAATACAAATTTTACAGATTACTTGTTTTTTTTTGATTAAATATAGAGGTCGTAAATACTTTACGGTCTACTGCCTCAATTTTGTATCATAAAACGAAATGATATGGCAATTTTTAATCAAACAATCAGAATAAAGGAAATCATCTTTTTGACTTCGAATAATGAGATTACACTTTTTGGAACTACATCGAGAGATTTAATGACTTATGAAACACAAATTTCAATTAATTCTTCACAGTTGAATATGGTTATTAATGCACTACAGAGTAGAAACGAAAGACTAGAAGTTAGTGAGATGTTTGAAAGCAGATCAACGGAAAATGGGCAAATTTTGTTTTATTTTGATGGCAACGCACTAATAAATTCCGAAATCGAACTAAATAATTTCTCGCAAAACGAAGTCTTAAAACAAATTAGGGCTTAATTTTTATTCCTAAAAACCAGACAAAAAGCAACCTAAATTCTTTTTTTTCGTATATTCGTTGTAACTTATACGTGTAGAAGATTGTTTTAGCTTCTCACAATTATGCTAAATATTTATGAAAAATTTAAAAATAACGATTGTTGCTGCCCTGACACTTGTCTTTGCAATAAGTTCATGTATTAAACACGAAGTGATTCCTGCACCATTACCAATGGTTGAATTAAGTTGTCATTTTAATGGTATAATTAATGGTTCTAATATAGAATTAACAGAAAATGTTTCAGGTTACTACTGTGAAACATCAGAAGCCAAAATACTTTTACCTAGTCCAAATTTATCAAGTGCAAGCTATTTCTCTGAAATGCTTTCTTCCTTGAACCCTCTTTCGGTTAAAATTGCATTGGGAAGTGCATTATGGGACGCGGCTACTGCTATTGACCCATCAGTTTCAACATACAATGCTTTTCATGCTAGTAATTTAACCCCAAATTTTTCAACAGCTGGTGGAGCAGGATTTGAATTTTCTTTCCGTGATGGCACTGGTGTTACTTGGACATCTAATCCAAGTTCAGTGAATTTTCAAGATGTTGTATTTTCTAATATAATTCAAGAATCTGACACATCAGGTGACTATTCTAAATTCAAATGTAATTTTGATTGTTACGTTTATCACACAGATGCGGTAACGTTAGTATTGGATTCATTGCAAGTGCAATCTGCTCAATATGAAGCTTGGTTTAAACGATAAAATTTTTAAAGCCGTTCTGAATAAGACGGCTTTTTTATTTCTGTTGATTTTTGTATGAGTGAAACACTAAAAATAGCCATTATTGGTGATTACAATTTCACTTATAATTCCCATTTGGCTACAAATATGGCTCTAGACCATTCTGGTAATTTTTTAGAGGTTGACATCAATTATTATTGGATTAAAATTAATGAAGCTGCTCAATATAAACTTCAGAATTTCGAACAATTTGATGGAATATTAATTGCCCCAGGCCCTTTCACTAATGCGTTTTTTCTAAATGGCATTATTAGAGCTATTTCGACCCTCTCATTACCGGTACTAATTACTGGTGAAAGTCTTAAAAATTTCATTGAAGTATTAATCAATTCCCATCAACTTAATTCCAACGGAGAAAAATTAATCTCTGATAACTTAGTTGAAGGCAATACATTCGAAAGAATTCAAATTGTGCCGCATTCGAAAGAATTCATTCAATTATATGAAAATCACAGCACAGTTGAATTGACATCTTCAAGGTACAGCTTATACCCGCAATTAATTCAAACGTTGATTGCAGAAATAATTGATGTAGAAGCTTATAATCAGTTTGAAGAGCCAGAGATTATTAGTTTAAAAAAGCATGATTTCTTTGTGGCTTGTGCTAATTGTCCTCAAATATCATCTACAAGAGAATTACCCCATCCGTTGATTTATACTTTTATAAAAGCGGCAATGAATTCTGCAATCAAATCACAGAATAAAACTGCTTAAAGCAATAAATCTTCTTCCTTGTTTTTTTCAAAAACGTAATCTATTTTATGAGGAGGAGTTTCTGCTGCAGTAACTGCTAATATATCACAACGTTCATTTTCAAGATGACCAGCATGTCCCTTAACCCAGTGAAATGTAATGTTAAACCTAGGATGTAACTCAAGGTATCTAAGCCACAAATCTGAATTTTTCTTGCCTTTAAAGCCCTTCGTTTTCCAAGAAAAAACCCATCCTTTCACAATTGAATCGATTACATATTTTGAATCTGAATAAACTTCAATTGGATATTTATTTGTTTTAAGATTCTCCAACCCAACAATTAAAGCCATTAATTCCATTCTGTTATTGGTTGTCAATCTATACCCCTCAGATATTTCCTTAACTTGCCCATTAAACTTCAAAATAGTCCCATAACCTCCTGGCCCAGGATTTCCTTTTGCAGAGCCGTCTGTATATATTTTAATCTTCACACTACTAAATTAGGTATAAATTATACCGTGAAAATGGTAAAGTTCAAAATTCTTCTAACGACATGGATAATAAAGCTTAATTGTTTCAAATTCAGAGAATCACCCAATTAAAAAAATGCCAATTCATCGAATCTATTTATTCATTTGTCGAATTTTTTAATTTTTTTTTTTACTTTAGGATTCCAAGCTTATTTAATAATTGATTTCTACCAATCTATGAAAATAATCTATGAATACACTTTTCAAACCAACTATTAAATTATTTTGATTTATTCAGCTAGAAGTGAAAACAGAATCATTTAAAGGGTCCACTTTTTTTCATTTTGTGAATCTAAATAACGCACTTAAATTTGAAGTGTAAACAAAGAGAAAATATTAAAACATATATATAATATTCAAGTTTTTTTCAGTGAATAGTGGTTAGGTTAGGTTAAAAAGCGGTTCGGTTCTCGAAGCGCTTTTTTGTTTTAATTACTTTCTAATGTATCACACTAGATAACCATCGTTCCATATTTTCGAATGTGCTATTTTTCCTAACGGCGATATCTTCAACTTGTTCTTCAGTAATTTTCCCCAAACCAAAATACTTCGCTTCTTGATGTGCAAAATACCAACCAGAGACAGAAGAAGCGGGCATCATTGCTAAACTTTCTGTCAATGAAACACCTGTCAGTTCAGTGGCATTTAATAATTCAAATAAACCTATTTTTTCCGTATGATCAGGGCAAGCAGGGTACCCTGGTGCAGGTCTAATTCCAACATAAGATTCTTTAATTAAATCAGCATTAGACAAAGTTTCGTCTTTTGCGTATCCCCATAAATCTTTTCTCACAATTTCATGCAATTTTTCGGCAAAGGCTTCGGCTAAACGATCTGCCAATGCTTTTAAAAGAATTGAATTATAATCATCATGTTCATTTTCAAATTGTTCAATGTACTTCTCAAGACCATGCCCGGTTGTAACAGTAAATCCACCAATATAATCCACTATATTAGATTCTTTCGGAGCGATAAAATCAGATAAGGCAATATTTGGTTGACCTTCAGCTTTTTTCGTTTGTTGACGTAAACTACGTTGAATATTTAGCGTAGTTCTTGACGAATCATTCGAATAAATCTCAATATCATCACCAATAGAATTAGCAGGGAATAACCCTACAACTCCTTTTGCTGTTAACCATTTCTCTTCTATAATTTGTTTGAGCATTTTTTGCGCATCTTCAAATAATCTAGTTGCTTCAATCCCAACAACCTCATCTGTCAAGATATTTGGAAAACGCCCATGTAATTCCCATGTTTGAAAGAAAGGCGTCCAATCAATATAATTGATTAATTCCGTCAAGGGATAATCCTCGAATTTCGTTAACCCTAATTTTGCTGGCTTGACGCACTCTTCTTGTTTCCAATTAATAGTATATTTATTCTTTCTTGCAGCTTCTAAAGAAAGTAATTGTTTTGCCCCTCTGTGTTTTTCATGATGTTCGCGCACCCTTGTGTATTCTGCCTTCAATTCATAAATGAATGCTTGCTTTTTTTGTCCTAATAAACTTTCAACTACGGTAACAGCACGAGAAGCGTCCAAAACATGCACAGTTTGACCTTTCGTGTAATTTTGTTCTATTTTGACGGCAGTATGAACTTTAGAAGTTGTTGCTCCACCAATCATTAACGGAATAGCTAAATTAGCTCGTTCCATTTCTTTTGCCATAGTTACCATTTCATCTAACGAAGGGGTTATCAAACCACTTAGTCCAATAATATCAACATTCTCATCAATAGCTACTTGTATTATTTTATCAAAAGGAACCATAACCCCTAGATCAATAACCTCGTAATTATTACAGCCTAAGACAACCCCAACAATATTTTTACCGATATCATGTACGTCTCCTTTCACTGTTGCCATTAAAACTTTTCCTGAGAAGGAGCGAACGCCGTCTTTTTCAGCTTCAATAAACGGTAATAAATAAGCTACAGCTTTCTTCATCACCCTTGCTGATTTTACGACTTGAGGTAAAAACATTTTTCCGCTTCCGAACAAATCCCCAACAATATTCATTCCATCCATTAATGGGCCTTCAATCACCTCTATCGGTCTTGAAAAGTGTTGTCGACATTCTTCAACATCTTCGTCAATAAACTCTACAATTCCCTTTACTAAAGCGTGTGCTAATCGTTCATTTACAGGAACATCTCTCCAAGAAAGATCAATTTCTCTTTTCTTTCCATCACCCTTTACCATTTCTGCATATTCTAATAATCGTTCTGTAGCATCTGCTCTTCTATTAAGTAAGACATCTTCAACAAACGTCAATAATTCTTTATCAATATCAGAATATACTTCCAGCATTGCTGGATTCACAATACCCATGTCCATTCCATTTTGA
The DNA here is from genome assembly GCA_009885545.1 of Flavobacteriales bacterium. GTDB lineage: Bacteria > Bacteroidota > Bacteroidia > Flavobacteriales_D > Crocinitomicaceae > M0103. Next base: position 1,922 of record VFKM01000041.1, on the reverse strand, counting down.
ATAGCATGATATAGAAAAGCTGAATGCATTGCCTCACGCATTTTGTCATTTCCTCTAAACGAGAATGAAACATTCGAAACTCCACCGCTTACATGAGCTCCTGGCAAGTTTTCTCGTATCCATTTTGTTGCTCGGAAAAAATCTACAGCGTTGTTATTATGCTCTTCCATTCCTGTTGCCACAGGGAAGATATTTGGATCAAAAATGATATCCTCCTTTGCAAAATGAACGATATCAACTAAAATGTCATAGGATCTTTTACAAATTTCTATTCTTCTTTCATAGCTGTCTGCTTGTCCCTTTTCATCAAACGCCATCACAATGACAGCAGCACCATATCTTTTAACTTTTTTCGCTTGGGAGATAAAATTCTCCTCTCCTTCTTTCAACGAAATTGAATTAACTACCCCTTTTCCTTGAATGCATTTCAATCCAGCTTCGATGATTTCCCATTTTGAACTATCAATCATTATTGGAACACGTGATATATCAGGTTCGGATGCAATTAAATTTAAGAATTTAACCATAGCCTCTTTACCATCTATCATCCCTTCATCCATATTAATATCGATGATTTGCGCTCCTCCTTCTACTTGATCTCTAGCTACAGCTAATGCAGCTTCAAAATCACCTTCTTTAATCATTCTAAGAAATGCACGAGAACCAGTAACATTCGTTCGTTCACCAATATTTACAAAATTACTTTGCGGTGTTACGATTAAAGGTTCTAATCCAGATAACTTTAATGTTGATTGTGTTTTTTCTGACATTTAAAAATCTATAAAATTGTTCTCGGTTGGTAATTTTTCGCCAAATCCGCAATTGCTTTAATGTGTTCTGGAGTTGTTCCGCAACATCCTCCAATGATGTTCACAAGACCTTCATCCAAAAATTCTTTGATTTGATCCGCCATAATTTCTGGTGTTTCATCATATTTTCCGAACTCATTTGGCAAGCCAGCATTTGGGTGAGCACTAACTCCAAAACTTGCTTTTTGGTTGAGAATTTGCAAGTAAGGACGCATCATTGAGGCACCTAATGCGCAATTCAAACCGATTGTCAACAAAGGCATGTGTGACATAGAAATCAAAAAAGCTTCTGTTGTTTGCCCCGTTAATGTTCTACCACTCTGATCCGTAATTGTTCCAGAAACCATAATTGGGATTTGAACTTTTCGCTCTTCAAAAACGACATCAATAGCATAAAGAGCAGCTTTAGCATTCAAGGTGTCAAAAACTGTTTCAACTAAAAGTAGGTCAACTCCACCATCCATTAAAGCGTTCGCTTGTTCTTTATATGCATCTACCAATTCATCAAAAGATATTCCTCTAAATCCAGGATCATTTACATCAGGTGATATTGAAGCCGTTCTATTTGTTGGACCTATAGATCCAGCTACAAATCGAGGTTTATCTGGATTTAGGACAGTGAATTCATCTGCAACTTTCTTGGCAATTTTTGCAGAATGAAAATTAATATCGTACACATATTTCTCTAATCCATAATCGGCTTGAGCTATCCATGTTCCCGAAAAAGTGTTTGTTTCAGCTATATCTGCACCTGCCTCAAAATATTTACGGTGAATTTCCTCTATAATTTCTGGACGTGTGAGGGAAAGTAAGTCGTTATTCCCCTTTAAGGAGCTTTCGTGATTTTCAAACCAACCTTTGCAAAAATCATCTTCCTCCAATTTATGCCGTTGAATCATCGTTCCCATTGCTCCATCGAGGATAAGAATTCGTGATTTTAATAGTTCTTGAATTGATTTCATATTTTATTTTAATAAACAAACTATGAAAAAAGGGAAGTACATTTCTGCACAATCGACTTATCTTGACCCAACGATTTGTTGAGATTGGATTTGGCACCTATTCCGCATAACGGAGGTTGCCAAGGTTTCAAAGGGCCTAATCCCTCCACCT
>VFKM01000038.1 GCA_009885545.1 Flavobacteriales bacterium | reverse complement strand
TTTCATTGCTGGTCCCATTAAATCTAATTCGCCTTTCATTGCACGACGCAAAATCATGTCAACTGTTAAGATTCGATTGATTTCGTTTGTTCCTTCAAAAATTCGATTGATTCGAGAATCACGATAAGCTCGTTCAACAGATGATTCAGCAGAATAACCCATTCCGCCATATACTTGCACTGCTTCATCACAAACGTAATCCAAGCATTCAGATCCCGCAACTTTCAACATTGCACATTCAGCAGCAAATTGCTCGATTCCTTTTAATGTAGCTTGACCTTTTGGCATTCCGCCAGCAATCAATCCCTCAATTGCGTCATCGATATTTTGTCCTGCGCGATAAGTAGCAGATTCCAAAACGAAAATACGAATTGCTTGTTCTGCCAATTTATAGCGAATTGCACCATATTTTGAAATAGAACGACCAAATTGTTCGCGTTCATTGGCATATTTCACAGTTTCATTAAATGCTTCTTTCGAACCACCTAATACACCAGCAGCCAATTTAATTCGGCCTATGTTTAAAATGTTTATTGCGATTTTAAAACCATTTCCGCGCTCTGAAAGCAAATTTTCCACAGGAACTTTCACATTATTGTAAAAAACTTGTCGTGTAGACGAGCCTTTAATTCCCATTTTTTTTTCTTCAGGATTTAAAGTAATTCCTTCAGAATCCGCTTCAACTAGAAAAGCTGAAAGATTTTCATCGGCGTCTATTTTAGCGAAAACAGTCATGAAATTTGCGAAACCACCGTTTGTGATCCACATTTTTTGTCCATTCAAAATATAATGTTTCCCGTCTTCAGATAACAGCGCTTTTGTCTTGCCTGAATTTGCATCAGATCCAGAACCTGGCTCAGTTAAACAATATGCCGCTTTCCATTCACCTGTAGCTAATTTAGGGATGTATTTCGCTTTTTGTTCTTCTGTTCCATAATAGAGTAGAGGCAATGTGCCAATTCCCGTATGCGCACCATATGCTACTGAGAAAGAATAACCTTTTCCTAAATGTTCGGTTGCTAAAAGTGATGTTTTGAAATCAACACCCATTCCACCTAATTCTTCTGGCACAGTCATTCCTAACATTCCCAACTCACCAGCTTTATCCAATAACGATTGCATTAAACCTTCTTCCATTTTGTCGATTCTGTCAAGATGAGGTTTGATTTCTTGATCAATAAAATCATCACACATTTGTGCAATCATTTTTTGTTCTTCGTTGAACTCTTCTGGAATAAAAATTTCGTTTGGAGTTGTTTTTCGGATGATAAATTCTCCGCCTTTAATTGGATTAGTGTTTAAAGTTGCCATTATATATAACGTGTTTTGAATAGACTGGCACTAAGGTAATAAAAACTTTTTATATTATGCACGCATACTTAAAAAAAAGAACATAGAATATAGAGTATAGAACATAGATTGGCATTTTGGAAAAATTTGAATTTCGGGATTGTCTACCAATACTTTGTTTTAACATCCTTATGTCTTAGCGTCCTAAAATCCTACTTAGATATATCAATTTTTAATTTCTTTCCCTTCACTTTTTCTTGTCGAATAGTATTTAAAAGAACCTTGATATTTTTTCGTTTAACTGAAACATATGATGTGAAATCCAAAACGGTTATTAGTCCGATGTCTTCCTTTTTCAATCCACCCTTTTGACCTAGAAAACCGACGATATCAATTTTATTGATCTTATCTTTTTTACCTCCACTGAAATACAACGTAATCCATGGGCTTTCCATGGGACCCATAAGGTCATTCGGAATTCGGAATTCAGAATTCGGAATTGTGATATAATCTGGAGTTTCTTCCTCTTTATTGATTAACAGATAAGATGAGCCGTTGGCTTTCATTCTTGCTGTTCTGCCGTTTCTATGAATGAATGCTTCTTCGCTGTGAGGAAATTGAAAATGAACAACGTGTTGAATTTCTGGAATATCTAATCCACGTGATCCTAAATCTGTGCATATTAATGTGTGATAACTCCCATTTCGGAATTTAATCAATGCACGTTCTCGCTCGTCTTGTTCCATTCCGCCATGATAAATGACTGAGTCATAACCATTTTCTGATAAGTATTCATTGACACTTTCTGTTGCTTCCCTGAAATTGCAAAAAACGATTGTTAATTCGCCATTGAAGGAGCACAATAAATCAAAAAGTCGTTCAAATTTTGTGCTTGTTTTCACCGGAAAATTCCAAAAATTAATTGCTGGTTCTTCAGAATTTGATAAATGATTAATTACTGCTGGATGATCAAATGAAAGATAAGTTGGGAATTCTTTGTGTTCCGTAGCTGAGACAAGTGTTGTAAAAGCCAAACTGGTAAACTCTTCATAAATGAATTTAATTTGATCTTCAAATCCAAACTCTAAACTTTTATCATATTCATCTACAATAAATTGCTTTACCTGAGAAAGGTCAATTGTATGACGCGTAATATGATCACAAATTCTTCCAGGCGTTCCAATTAAAACTGCCGGAGATTCAGAAAGACTATTTTTTTCAACTTGCATGGAATGACCGCCATAACATGTTAGCACTTTGAAATTCGTTTTCATTGACCTAAAAACACCTTCAATTTGAATCGCTAATTCTCGAGAAGGAGCAAGAATTACTGCTTGAATATCGTTTGATTTCTCGTCTAATCGCAAGAATAAAGGCAACAAAAAGGCAAATGTTTTACCAGACCCTGTTTGTGAAAGAATAAACATATCTTTTGCTGTTTTACTCTTTTCTAATGTTTCTTTTTGAAGTTCGTTTAATTCTTTGAAACCAATTTTTGAAAGTATGGAATCGATGTGTTGCTTTTCTGAATTCATGTCGCAAAGATACGGAGGAATTCGTGAACATGGTAATTGACTTTAATTTCAAGTTGTTTTATATAGAAAAACCGCTCCCATTTCTGAAAGCGGTTCGTATAACATAAATCCCTCCCCCTTAATCCCCCATTTCGACAAGCTCAATACATCGCTCCAATGGGGGAAACCGATTCACCATTCTAAAGAAGAGGATTACTGAAACAATTCAAACATCTCAAAGTCCTAAAGTCTTAACATCCTGCCGTCCTAACGTCTCATTACAACATTTCAATCACACCAGCTGCTCCTTGTCCTGTTCCCACACACATGGTCACAACGCCGTATTTTTCATTGCGTTTTTTTAATTCGTTCATGATTTGAACAGATAATTTTGCTCCAGTACAACCAAGTGGATGTCCCATAGCAATTGCTCCTCCGTTCACATTTACAATGTCTGGATTTAATCCAGTCTCACGAATTACAGCAAGAGATTGAGAAGCAAAAGCTTCATTCAGTTCCACCAAATTAATGTCATTCATTTTTAATCCTGCAGCTGCAATTGCTTTCGGAATAGCATCAACAGGACCTATTCCCATGATTCTTGGTTCAACACCAACTACTGAATAAGAAGCCAACCGAGCAATGGGCTCTAACTTTAATTCTTTTACCATTCTTTCTGACATCACAATAACAAAAGCAGCACCATCAGAGGTTTGTGAAGAATTTCCTGCCGTAACAGATCCGCCATTTGCAAATACAGGTTTTAAACTTCCGAGTGATTCTAATGTACTAGGTCTAGGTCCTTCATCTGTGTCAACAATGTAATTTTTTACTTGTCTTTTTTCATTTTCATCTAAAAAGATATGTTCAACATTTATCGGAACAATGTCATCTTTAAAACGACCTGCTTTTATTGCTGCAATTGCCTTTTCATGTGAATGAAGAGAAAAAACATCTTGTTCTTCACGTGTTACGTTGTATTGTTTTGCAACTGCTTCTGCTGTTAAACCCATTCCCCAATACCAATTTGGATTTTCTTTTCCAACTTTTGGATTAGGAACAATTCTCCAACCACCCATTGCCATTGTTGACATTGATTCAACACCACCAGCAATGATGCATTCAGCCATTCCAGCTTCTATTTTTGCAGTAGCAATTGCAATCGTTTCCAAACCTGAAGAACAATATCTGTTGACAGTCATTCCAGGAACTTTGTCGGTATTTAATCCCATTAACGAAATCATTCGACCAACGTTTAATCCTTGCTCAGCTTCCGGCGTAGCGTTTCCCACAATTACATCATCTACACGCAATTTATCCAATTCAGGAACACTTGCCATTAAATGTTTGATTACATCTGCCGCTAAATCATCTGGTCGGTAGAATCTGAAACCACCTTTTCCCGCTTTTCCAACTGCGGAACGAAATCCTGTTACTATGTATGCTCTTTGTCCCATATTTTTAGATTTTATGACTTCAAGATTTTAGGATATTAAGACTAAATTCTTTTCGTCAAAATTGTTTTTTATCCTGTTATAAGTGTTCTTTTAAATGCCCCAATCATTTTTTGAAGTGTTTCCAAATCGGTTAAAATTGATTTTGTATCTAAGTTGTAAATGTCATATACTAGAATCAATTGAGTTTCTAATTCATAAGATGAAGAGATGGCAATATTCAAAAAATGAAGAAATTCTTTTTCAGAAGTTCTACCCGAACCTTCTGCAATATTTGAAGGAATTGAGATCGAACAACGATTTATTTGTGAAATCAATCCGAATTTCTCGTCTTTAGGTAAATCAGCGGTAATCAAATAAATTTTCTTTACCAGAGTCATGGATTCTTTCCAAATTTTTAATTCCCTAAAATTGTGTCCCTTCTTCAAAATATTATTTTTCCCAATAAATAAAGTCTTAATGTCCTTCTGTCTTAAAATCCTAAAATCTAATTCCGTAGGATCTTCCCATTCTTAACCAAACTTTCCAATCGTTCCAAGGTCTTACGCTCAGCACACAATTCTACAAATACTTTGCGTTCTAGATCCAATAAATATTGCTCAGTTACAACTGTGTTCTCGCTTAAGTCACCTCCACAAAGAACAAAACCAAGTTTTTCAGAAATAACTCGATCATGGTCTGACATATAATTTCCTGAAACCATTGAATTAGCGCCAACATAAACTATTCCTAATCCTTCTTGACCCATAACGGTTACATTTTTTTCGCGTTTTGGAGCAATGTATCCTTTGTTAGCTAATTCTAAAGTTGCCGCTTTAGCTCGAGACAATTGATGATCACGACTTACTACCACTTCATCAATGCCTTCTCTTAAATAACCAAGATCAAATGCTTCGTAAGCAGAAGTTGAAACTTTGGCTTGTCCGATAGTTAAGAAACGTTCTCTTAAGCGATTGATTTTAATATCTCCAGCATGCAATTCTTCTGAAAGACGTTTTGCGTATTCTTTAGAACCACCGCCTCCTGGAATTAAACCAACACCAAACTCTACAAGTCCCATGTAAAGTTCTACGTGAGCAACAACTTTATCAGCATGCATTGACATTTCACATCCGCCACCAAGTGCCATGTTATGAGGTGCTACAATAACTGGAATATTTGAATAACGTACGCGCATCATCGTATCTTGAAATGCTTTTACCGCAAAATTCAACTCATCATAATCTTGTTCAATGGCCATCATGAAGATCATTCCAACATTAGCGCCAGCAGAGAAATTTTGTCCAGTATTAGAAATAACTAGACCTTTGTATTCTTTTTCTGCAAGATCAATTGCTTTGTTAATTCCTTCAATTACACCACCACCAATCGTGTTCATTTTAGTATGAAATTCGATATTCAATATTCCATCTCCAAGATTTACGATTGTTGTATCGGCATTTCCCCACACTTTATTTTCACTTCGAAGCGCATCTAGAATAACAAGATTTTCAGTTCCAGGAATCGTTTTGTACGATTTTGACGAAACATCATAATACTGTTTTTGACCTTTATCTAATTTATAAAAAGAGCTAATACCGGCAGCTTTCATTTCAGAAACCCAAGAAGCAACTTGTTTATTATTATCTCCAATCAATTTTAATCCTTGATCCAAACCAATGATGTCCCAAGTTTCAAACGGACCTAATTCCCATCCAAATCCTGCTTTCAAAGCATCATCTATTTTATAAAGATCATCCGTTATTTCAGGAAGACGATTTGAAACGTAAGCAAACAATCCTGCAAATAATTTTCTGTAGAATTCCCCAGCTTTATCAACTCCCATAAACAACATTTTAGTGCGTTGTTTTAAATCGTCGATTGGTTTTGTCATTTCAAGTGTTGGAAATTTTACCTTCTCAGCAGAACGGTATTCTAATGTATTTAGATCCAATACAAGAATTTCACTTTTCCCGTCAGCCGTTTTTACTTTTTTATAAAAACCTTGATTTGATTTGGATCCAAGCCAATTATTTTCAACCATTTTTGAAATATAATCAGGCAATTCAAATAGTGCTTTTTCTTCGTCAGTTGGACAATTTGCTTTCAGACCATTTGCAACATGTACAAGTGTGTCCAATCCAACAACATCACATGTTCGGAAAGTTGCCGATTTCGGTCGACCCAAAACAGGCCCCGTTAATTTATCAACTTCTTCAACAGTCAAATTCATTTCTTTCACCGCATGGAATAACGCCATGATTGAAAAAACTCCAACTCGATTTGCAATAAATGCAGGTGTATCCTTGCAAAGAACTGTTTTCTTTCCAAGGAATCTACTTCCATAATCCATTAAAAACTCAACCACTTCAGGTTTGGTTGAAGGAGTAGGAATGATTTCTAACAATTGTAAATAACGTGGTGGATTGAAAAAGTGGGATCCACAAAAATGAGCTTTGAAATCATCAGAACGACCATCAAGCATCATGTGAATCGGAATTCCAGAAGTGTTTGATGTAATCAATGTACCTGGAGTTCTGTATTTTTCAACTTGTTCAAATACTTTTTGTTTGATGTCTAACCGTTCAATAACAACCTCAATAATCCAGTCACAACTTCCAATTTTCGACATGTCATCATCGAAATTTCCAGTTGTAATCCTTTGAGCAAATGATTTACGATAAATTGGAGATGGATTGGATTTAACTGCCGTATCCAATGAACTATTTACAATCCTATTTCTAACAGCAGGAGATTCAATGCTTAACCCTTTCTTTGTTTCTTCAGGTGATAATTCTCTTGGAACTATATCTAGCAGGAGCACTTCACAACCAATGTTCGCAAAGTGACATGCAATTCTAGAACCCATGACCCCTGAACCAAGAACGGCTACTTTTTTAATATGTCTGTTCATATGTAATAAATTAAGCTGCGTTATATTTTTTTCATTTCTTCTTCAATCAATAAGTCTACTTTTTCAGCAACTTCGAAAAAAGCCTTCATTTTAGTTTTTGGAATTTTATTGAAAATTTGGTCATTGAATCCAATGACAAAATTCTTTACCATTTTACGTTGTTCAATTCCTTTTTCAGTTAGAAAGATTAACACTTTACGTTTATCAGATAAGTCTTCTTCTCTTCGAATTAATTCTCTTTCCTCCATCGTTTTAAGTGTTCTAGAAAGAGAGGTCGGTTCCATACCCATTTTTGGACCGAGTTGTGTACTTGGTGTTCCTTCTTTGTCCACAGACATTAAAAGAAAACCAATTGACATGGTCATATCATGCTCAGCAGCTTTTTGATTGTACATTCTTGATATTCGATGCCAAGAATGACGCACAACGAAATCAAATAAAAATTCTGGTTTTTCTGACATAAACTATTTTTAGCACGCCTAATGTACTAAAATATTTTATGCATACATATAATATTCTGGAAATTTATTGAATATTTTTTACCAGAAATCTATGGAGATGTGAACTGTTCCCTTAAAAATAGAAATTTTCTTATGATCTTGATTTGTAACAATAACTTCATAAATACCGATAGTCTTACCACGATGAAGCTCAGTACATTTTGCGGTTAGAATGTCGCCAATTTTTGCTAGACGAACATGTGAAATTGATGTTTCAATGCTAACACATTTGTTTCCATATGAATTAGAGGCAAAAGCAAGAGCGGAATCAGCTAACGAGTAACTAATTCCGCCGTGTAAGATGGCAAAACCATTCAACATGTCTTTTTTAACTGTTGCGCTTAATTCACAAAAGCCTTCTTTTATTGAAATAATCTCAATACCCATCCAGATACTAAAAGCATCGTTTTCAAGCATTATTGAAGTTATTTCTTCAGGGCTTTTCATGAAAAAATGGTGTTGTATTAAATTTGTATTACGCGATTCATTAGTGAAATCATTGCTAACGTTACAATGAATAATTGTGTTGCGGTTTCATCATCTAAGGTACTTCCATCTTCATCGGACGTTGAAATCTCCATTGCCATAAATTGAGCAAGTTCTGGTTGATCACAAAAATTCTCTAAAACTTCGTCATCATCATCTTCGAAATACGTATCCAACATATCGAAATATGGCTCCTCAAAAGCATCAATATCTTCTTCAGTTACATTTCTTAATTCAATACCTTCAATTGCAAAACATTCTGAAATTAAACAGTAATAATAAACAAGTAAACCTTCTAGTTTTTCATTCTTATATTCAATTGCAGCAGACATAACATAACCCAACAAAATCTCCTGTTTTTTGGCTAATTCCTCGGATAATTCTTCTAATGCGTCGTCGTCAAGATTGTCAACTTTTTGAATTGCTTTTTCAATACTCGCTAATGAAACGTGCTTCATAATTTTATTATTTTTCCGTAAAGTTACTGATTCTTGAGAATTGAGAATTCAATGAGATTCATTAGTTTTGAATAAATTCAAAAAGTATGGCATTTTTTACACCTGATTTCCTTCAATTTTTCATTGATTTAGCGCCTAATAACAACAAAGATTGGTTCGACCTGAATAGAAAACGCTACGAAAATTCCGTGAAAGAACCTTTCAAATTATTCGTTCAACATATAATTGACGAGCTGGCAAAATCAGATAATGTATTCAAAGATTTAGAAGCTAAGAATTGTATTTTCAGAATAAATCGAGACATCCGATTTTCAAATGATAAGATTCCCTATAAGATGATGGTTTCAGCGGTTGTTGCTCCTGAAGGAAAAAAAAGTAAGGCTGTAAATGGGGTTTATTTTGAATTCGGCCCTGAACATGTTCGCGTGTATGGAGGAGTATATGAAATTGACAAAGAAGATTTGTTAATTGTCCGTGAAGGAATCGCGAATGATATTTCAAGCTTCCAAAAAGTGTATGAGAATCCAATTTTTAAAGAAGTATTTGGTGAAATTAAAGGAGAGAAAAATAAAATCATTCCTAAAGAATTAAGAGAAGCAGCAGAAAAAGAACCTTTGATTTTTAATAAACAATGGTATTTTTATGCAGAATTTGATGCTGAAACTGTTTTGTCAGATGAATTAGATAAAATAGTCTTGAAATGTTATGAAGCAGGAAAGCCAGTGGAGAATTATTTCAGTAAATTAATCAGGAGGAATTGAAAGTTGCTAATTACAAGTTACAAGTTATATTGAACATAAAAACACATTTGAAATATATCACGCCTTTGTGCCCTTTGTGTCTTTGTTGTTTTAAATTGAATAACAAGTTGGAAAGAATTTATATTTAAATAAATAGAAAATGTTAAAACAAGTATTATTTATTGGAGCAATCATGCTGGGAACAGTAATTTTTGCTCAAAAAAAGGAATTGACATTAAAAGATGCAGTATCGAATCAATTTCGAACTTTTGGACCTGATAGAATGAATGGGTTTCAATGGATGCCAAATACTGATTGTTATACGTTCTTCAGTAAGAATTACCAAACGATGTTTAAGTCGTCAGTGAAAAATCCTAAAGATCAAGAGTGGTTCACCATTCAAGCAATAAATACTGCTTTAGGAAGAGCTGAATTGTCGAGTTTCTTTGGTTTAGAATGGAAGAACTCAACTGACTTCTATATAAATGATGGTGTTAATTTTTATTCATTTAATACAGTTACGAGCAAAGGAAAAACAATCTATTCTTTGGACGAAACAGCTGAAAATGCGCTTTTTCACCCTGCATCTGAAAATGTTGCTTATACAATTGGGAATAATGTTTATGTCCATACTGTAGAAGGATTAAAATTGATTGTTACAGATAACGCAGATAAAAATATTGTTTCTGGACAAGCAATTGCTCGAAGTGAATTTGGTATTTCTGGTGGATTGTTTTGGTCGCCAAATGGGCAACATTTAGCATTTTATCAAAAGGATGAAACAAATGTTCATGATTATCCTTTATTGAATATCAATGAAACTCCTGGCGAATTAATGCCAATAAAATATCCTATGGCTGGTCAAAAATCCGAAAATCCACGTGTTGGGATTTATCATTTAATGACCAAAAAAACTGTTTTCATTAACCCAAAAGGTGCAAAGGATGATTACTTAACCAATTTAACGTTTACCCCTGATAATAATTATGTAGTGATTGCAGAAGTTAACCGTGATCAAAACCATATGTGGTTGAACGTTTATGAAGTTAAATCAGGAAATTTTGTAAAAACTTTATTAGAGGAAACAAATGAAAAATGGGTAGAACCAGAACATCCAGCATTTTTCCCTAGTGAAAGTTCAAATAATTTCATTTGGATTTCAGAAAAAGATGGATTTAATAACCTCTATTACTATGATTTTAATGGTAAACTAATTAAGCAATTAACTGCCAATAAGTTCGTAACGAAAGAAATTCTAACAGCAAAAAATGGTGGTAAAACAATTTATTTTGCAGCAACAGGCGACAATGCAACAAATACATTGGTCTATTCGGTGGATTTGGCTGGAAAACAAACATTAATTACAAAAGCAGAAGGAACGCATGAGTTTTCTGTAACTACAGACGGGAAATATTTTTATGATGCTTATTCTAGTCATACGGTTCCTCATAATGCACAGATTTGGGCGACCACTGGAAAGACTACAAAAAAGTTAATTGAGAGTAAAGAAAAATTGAATGATGTTGTAATCGGAACTGCAGAAATAAGCACATTAACCGGAAAAGATGGTTCAAAATTATATACACGATTGATTAAGCCTAGCAATTTTGATCCTTCTAAGAAATATCCCGTTTTGGTTTATGTATATGGTGGTCCACATGCCCAGTTGATTACAAATTCTTGGTTAGATGGTGCTAATTTATGGATGTATTGGATGGCAGAACAAGGTTATTTGGTTTATACACTTGATGGTCGTGGTTCTGGCGAAAGAGGTTTTGCATTTGAATCTCAAATTCACAGAAAATTAGGTGATTTGGAAATGGAGGATCAACTAACCGGTGTTGAATATTTAAAATCATTACCGTATGTCGATGGAAATAGATTGGCAGTTCATGGTTGGTCGTTTGGTGGATTCATGACAACTTCTTTAATGTTGAGAAATCCAGATGTTTTTAAAGTAGGTGTTGCTGGTGGACCTGTTACAGATTGGAAATATTATGAAATCATGTACGGAGAAAGATACATGGATCGCCCAGAACAAAATCCAAAAGGTTACGAACAAGCAAGTTTAATGACGCATGCCGGAAATTTAAAAGGCGAATTATTGTTGATTCACGGAACAGTTGATGATGTAGTTGTGATGCAACATAATTACGCCTTGATTAAGAAATTTGTTGATCTTGGGATACAAATGGATTTCTTCCCTTACCCAATGCACAAACATAATGTTACTGGCAAAGATCGCGTTCACTTGATGGAGAAAGTTCTTATGTACGTCATTGACGAGAATAAATAACCTCAGATAATTAATTATCTTAATGGATGATTCAATGCTCTTAAAGGTAAACACAATCATTTTCGACGGCTTTTACTATATTTGAATCCATAAAATAGGATAGAGGAGAATGGGAACTACAGTTTCAAAATCAAAATCGGTTAAAGAAAAAGTTTCGAAAGAAACATTATTGAACGCATTCACATTTATGTGTACTGCTAAAACTTTGGCTGAAAAATACGAAGCAAACAAAGAAATTACAGCAAAATATGTTCATGCCACTTCTCGCGGTCATGAAGCAATTCAGATTGCTGTTGGAATGCAATTAAAACCCCAAGATTGGGTTTCTCCATATTATCGCGATGATAGTATTTTATTGAGTATTGGCATGACTCCATACGAATTAATGCTTCAGGTTTTTGCGAAAAAAGATGATCCATTCTCAGGCGGACGAACATATTATTGTCACCCATCTTTGAAGCGTGATAATATGCCTAAAATCCCACATCAATCATCTGCAACAGGAATGCAAGCTATTCCTACTACAGGTGTTGCAATGGGTGTTCAATACAAGGAGAAACAAGGATTAGCTGAGGATTTTGGAGGTGAAAATCCGGTTGTTGTTTGTTCGTTGGGTGATGCATCTTGCACTGAAGGAGAAGTTTCTGAAGCGCTACAAATGGCAGCTTTAAAACAATATCCAATCGTTTATTTGGTTCAGGATAATGGATGGGATATTTCAGCAAATGCTGCTGAGACACGTGCACAAGATATAACTCAATATGCCAAAGGATTTAATGGAATTGAAGTTCGCACCATTGATGGAAGTGATTTTGAACTTTCTTTTCAAACAGTTCAAGAAGTTTTTGCAATTGTTCGTGAAGAACGCAGACCATTTATTATTCATGCAAAAGTCCCATTATTAGGGCATCATACTTCTGGTGTACGTAAAGAATGGTACCGAGATGATTTGGAAGAGGCAGCATCAAGAGACCCTTATCCACAATTGAAGGAAAGCATGCGAAATGCGGGTGTTGATGAATCTGATATTATAAATATTGAAGCAGACACAAAGAAATTTGTAGATGCTGAATACGATAAAGCTTTAAACGCAGAAGAACCAGATCCGAGTTCGATAACAGATTTTATATTCGCACCAACACCAATAACAGAGGAAAAGGGCGAACGTGAACCAAAAGGAAAGAAGAAAACAGTTATGGTTGATTCTGCCTTGTTTGCGGTCAGAGAATTAATGGCGAAACATCCAGAAGCATTGCTTTATGGACAAGATGTTGGCGGACGATTAGGTGGCGTTTTTCGAGAAGCAGCAACATTAGCTCAAACGTTCGGGGATGATCGCGTTTTCAATACGCCTATTCAAGAGGCATTTATTATTGGTTCAACTGTTGGGATGTCGGCTGTTGGTTTAAAACCGTTCGTTGAGGTGCAATTTGCAGATTATATCTGGCCAGGATTGAATCAATTGTTTACGGAAGTTTCACGTTCTTATTATTTATCAAATGGAAAATGGCCAGTAAGCTGTGTTATTCGCGTTCCTATTGGTGCATATGGCTCGGGTGGACCTTATCATTCATCAAGTGTTGAATCAATTCTGACAAATATTCGTGGTATCAAAGTAGCTTATCCGTCAACTGGGGCTGACTTAAAAGGCTTAATGAAAGCAGCTTTTTATGATCCGAATCCTGTGGTAATGTTAGAACACAAAGGATTATATTGGTCCAAGATACCAGGAACTGAAGGTGCGATGTCAATTGAACCGGATGAAGATTATATCATACCATTTGGAAAAGGAAGAGTTGTTCAAGAATCATCTGAAACTTCAATTTCAAAAGGAGAATCGTGTGTAATTATAACATATGGTAGAGGAATTTATTGGTCATTAGAAGCAACTAAAGCATTTGAAGGAAGAGTCGAAATTGTTGATTTAAGAACATTAAATCCACTTGATCACGAATTGATTAATACTGTTGCTCAAAAACATGGAAAGGTAATGCTAGTGACAGAAGAATCTGTTGAAGCTTCTTTTACATTAGGTTTGGCAGGAAGAATTCAACGCGATAATTTTAAATCTTTGGACGCACCCGTTTCAATAGTTGGTTCAGTTGATACACCAGCAATTCCCTTGAATTCAATTTTGGAGGCTGAGCTATTAACGAATTCAGAAAAAGTAAAAACTGCTTTAGGGGATTTATTAAACTATTAATAAACGAATAGTTTAACACAATAGTTTTCATATTTTGAAGTTTGAAGACTGTTACATGACAACTTCAATTTGGTTCAAATAAGAAAAGGGTGATCATTAGACCACCCTTTTAATATACCTAACCTAAACCTTAACAATTATTATCTACTTGAGAGATTAGTTGATTTTGGAATCACTAAATTCTCTCAAACGACTACAAGACAAATATACTTCACTAAACCGATTTAAATTGAGGGGCTAGCCCCTCAAAACAGCGTCAGTTAAAAAATTCACAAATATTCTGATAGTGTTAAAAGTATAATTTATTCGTTCTGTATTTTGTTATGTGAAATTATTCTTTTGGTTGATTTTCTGCAGAATAATTTTTTTGAACCATTTTTCAGTTAAATCCGCAATCATTCATTTAGTCTTTATTAATTGATTGAATGCATAGAACCTATTAACAAAACCGAGAGGAAAAGTCTATTGTTTTCACTTAAAAGCTACCGCAATTGAATGTAATTTTATAAAAAATCAAATAATGAAATTAGACAAGCCCTATTCTTTAAAAGAAATAGCTGCAATAATTGGTTGTGACTTTGTAGGAGACCCAAATCACCAAGTAACAGGAATCAATGAAATCCATGTTGTAACAAATGGAGATTTGGTGTTTGTCGATCATCCTAAATATTATGATAAAGCATTAAAAAGTGCCGCTACAACAATTCTAATTGATAAGGAAGTTGATTGTCCAGAAGGGAAGGGATTGATAATTTCAAAAGCACCATTCGATGATTACAATAAATTAACGAAACATTTTTCTCCATTCAAACCGCAAACTAATGCAATTGGCGATGATTGTGAAATAGACCCAAGTGCTATAATATACCCGAATGTATTTATCGGACACCGCGTGAAAATCGGAAAAAATGTGACTTTACATCCTGGAGCTTGTATTTTAGATGATTGCACATTGGATGAAAATGTAATTGTTGGGCCAAATTCTGTTATTGGTCATTACGCATTCTATTATAAAAAGAAACCTGAAGGATATGATCGTATGCATTCTTGTGGCGGTGTTCATTTGCACAAAAATGTAGAAATAGGTGCCCTTTGCACTATCGATGCAGGTGTTTCTGGAATCACAACAATTGGTGAGGGAACGAAGATAGATAACCAAGTGCAAATTGGTCACGATACTATTGTTGGTAAACATTGTTTGATGGCAGCTAATGTTGGCGTTGCCGGTTGTGTGAGAATCGAGGATAGAGTAACACTTTGGGGGCAAGTTGGCTGTGCAAGTGATATAACAATTGGTGAAGGAGCAACTATCTACGCTCAGTCAGGTATCGGTAAAGATTTAGAAGGAGGAAAAACGTATTTCGGAAGTCCATGTGGTGAAGCAAAAGAAAAATTTAGAGAAATGGCTGCAGTTCGCCAATTGCCAAAAATTTTGGATAATTTAAAATGATCAACAAACTAGTAAAGGATTTAGAAAATCAGATAGAACTCAAAGATTTTAAATTAAATTCTTTGCTAGAAATTACGACTGCCATAAATGCAAATTTAGGTATGGATCAATTGATTCGTATTTATGAGTTTATTTTAAAAGAACAACTTGGATTTAAACGATTTGTTTTGTTTAACAGGCAAAATGAATGGAATTGCTTACTGAAAATTGGAATAAAGGGAAAAGTCAAGGAAATTGATGTTGAACGCGATCTTTTTCGTTTCAAAGAAATTACTGTTATTGAATCTTCCCATTCAAAAATATTGACAGAGTTTGATGTGATTGTTCCTGTATTTCACAAAGAAAAACCATTAGCATATTTGCTTTTTTCCGACATTATTAAAGATCAAACTTCTCCTTCAGAAAGTTTGGCAAATATGAGCTTTGTTCAAACATTGACCAACATAATTGTCGTTGCAATCGAAAATCAACGCATGGCGCGATTGAGTATTATTCAAGAGCGCATCAAGAAGGAATTAGAAGTCGCTTCTGAAATGCAAAAATTGTTGTTCCCTTCAGATTTGCCATCTAATAGAAAGATGGACATTTCAGCAAAATATACTCCTCGTCATGAAGTAGGAGGGGATTATTATGATTTCATTCCTTTGGGTGATGATGAATACATAATTTGTATCGCAGATGTTTCTGGTAAAGGAATTGGTGCAGCAATGTTAATGGCGAATTTTCAGGCAACCATACGCACACTTTTCAATTACCAACGGTTTGAAATGGAATTTCTTCTAGAGGAATTGAATAAAAAAGTAATGAAAAGTGCCAAAGGTGAAAAATTCATAACTTTTTTTATTGCACATTACAATGCTACTTCACGTGAATTAAAATATGTAAATGCGGGTCACAATCACCCTTTTATAACGAACGGTAAGAAAGTTGAAATGCTTTCAGAAGGTTGTATTGGTTTGGGAATGTTGGATGAATTACCTTTTATACACGTCGGTAAAAAGACACTTAAACCTAACACGACTATTGTCCTTTATACAGATGGAGTAGTGGAACTCGAAAATGATAAAGAAGAATTTTTTGGAAGTGAAAAATTGGTTAAATTGGTTCACAGTTATTATCCATTAAAAATGGAAGACATGAATAATCTCATATTCTCAAAGTTAGACGAATGGCGTGGAGATTTGTCTTTGGTTGACGATACTGCGATTTTTAGTTGCAGGTTTTTTTAGTTAGCGAATGATATACATCTTCCCAAACTCCTTCTTGAAATGAGTATCAGCACCTGTTTCCATATGCTTGATATCTTCCCCATAAATTTGAACTTTTACTGTATATAAATAAACTCCATTTGCTAAAGGGTCGCCAAATTCATCTGTTCCGTCC
The DNA here is from genome assembly GCA_009885545.1 of Flavobacteriales bacterium. Lineage (GTDB taxonomy): Bacteria > Bacteroidota > Bacteroidia > Flavobacteriales_D > Crocinitomicaceae > M0103. The sequence goes on along the minus strand of VFKM01000038.1, from coordinate 9,782 downwards.
CAAGCATATTCAGAAATATTTCGACCAATTTGAATTGTCCCAATTTGATCTTCTGTAATTTCTCTCACTACTTTTCCTGAAACGGTCATGATTTGAATTATCATCTCGTCAGGAACTTCACTTCCTGTTAAAGTAAATACAAACCGTGTACTTGTACTGAATGGATTCGGATAATTCATCATGTAAGAAATCATCGATTCATGAATTACTTCAAATGTAATACGGTATTCTAAATCCCCTGATAAGTTGCCACTTTCGTCAGAACCTTGAACAAAAAGTGTGTATTTGCCATTCTTTGTGAAAAGTGCTGGGTATAAAATTTTAAATCTTTTTGATTGACTTTCAGCCGGAATCCATTGCATCACTGTATTTCCAGATGCATCCATAAATGGAATCCTAGTTTGAATTCCGTCAGGATCAGTTACATAAATTCCAAACAATGTGGTATCTGAAATATCATCCATGATGAGATAAGGATTTTCATCTTTTAATGAAATCAATATTTGGCTTTCTGGTGAAATGATATCTCCATTTAAAATATGTCTTCCATCAAATGTCACGTCGAGAATTGGATTGATAACATCCCCATTTACGAAGAATGGTACTTGAAGCAAGTTATTAAAATGTTGCTGTTCGGGTTGATCCGTCACATAAACACTTCCATTAACATAAGGATTCACTTCCATCCATAAAGAATTAATTCCAGCTAATCCTTGAGTTGAAAAACTAATTGTATCCCTAAAGACTTCATTCACCAATAACGAATCTTGTCGAGCATAAGCAATAGGATGCTTAACTTGATTATTGTCTTGTACCCAATAGTTAATTAATAAAGAATCCATAGGAATTGTATAAATGTTTTTCACATCTACAGCAAATTGAACTGTTTGACCTTCACTTAATGTGTCCGTAGCGGGTAACCATGTATAAGCGGTACTACCATCAATTGCTGCTTCTGGAAGAGGAGTGTACATTACATGCCAACGATCAATTTGTGCTGGGGTAAAATTTACTGTGTCTTTATAATAAGCTCCTAATTGAATGAACGGATATAAATTCGCATCAATAATAGAGTTAAGATTTAAAATGGAATCATTTGGCGAAAAAACTTGACTCGTTTCAAATTGAAAAGCGCCGGTTATGTCAAATGCTCTAATGTATAAAATAGTTGAATCGTTGTTAACAACCTCCAAGGAATCTTGTTTCCAATATGCAGCGCCCCATTCAGCAGCTGGTCCAATTAATGTTGAATTTTCTTGACCTAAATAGTCTGAACCGTTTAATTCTGCTTCCAACAGTAGATCTTCACCAGCCATCTGAGCATATAATTCAACAACCGTGTTTGGATCCCCTTTTCTACAGAAAAAAGCAAAAGGTAGATTTGGTCGACCCGGAACAATACTATCCGACCCAAGATTTTGGAATGTAGTATACAAAGAAGGTGCTAAAATATCCCATTGATCGTACAAAGTTGTCATCGGCGAATAAACCAAAATATAATGACTATCTGGAACGGCGGCCATCATGTTTTGGAAATTCGTCATTTGACTGGCATCATTTTGTCTGAAAATAAAAAAGTTTTCAACTCTTGGTCTACAAGCACCATTATTATTCGCATTACCAAAATTGTGCGTTGGATTGGAAGTTCCAAAATTTGTCCCCCATGGTTCTAAAGTTAAAGGATCGATAACAGCAACATAAAAAGAAGGAGTGTAAGTACAAATACCATATTCCTCTTGAATACCACAGATTGAATAATCGTTATAATAAATCGTAGGAATTGCGGTTGAGCTCTTAACATTACAAGTTAAGTCGCAAGAATTTGGTCCAAATAATCTTTTTCTTGATGGCCTGTCATAAAGAATACCATTGAACCCATTCTTCTTAAACTGATAAAAATGATCTTGACCCCAACCTTCACGTCCTGTGATATATTGAAAAGAACTTTCTCTCCAAACAGTAATTGGGTCAACTACAGAAACTCTCCAGAAATAAACTGTACTATCTGTACAAACTAATGTTGAAGGCATTCCATTGCTGCTTAAAAACCATTGTGATGGATTCACTTCCTTAACACCTCCAAAACCAGAAACTAAAGCAAATCTATGAAAGGGACTTGGAGCTCCTTCAAAATCAATTGTATCTAGTTCAAATCTATATGAATTGAAATCTGCAATAGGATTAATAGTTGATGCCTTAACAGTAACACTATCAATTGGAACAACGGCAAACTCATATGGAATAACTGGAATTATTCCGTCAACATCAATAAACAATGTTTTGACAATTTGATTGTTATTTAATTCATCGTATTGTTCATCAATGAAAGTAGGAATATCTACCTTAACAGTAAATAGGTTAATTCCTAATCCAATATTTGCTTGCATTGGCATTTTAAATACAAGAGTATCAGTATAATGTAATTCTGGTATAAAAAAGGTATACACAGAATCAATAGTAGTGGATGGAAAATTTCTTGTTACATCTACTGAGAAATTTGTGATAATTGATTGACCAAGATTCTTTAATGCAATGCGCATTTCAATACTGTCAACAGTTAGGTCTAAATCTTGAGGTAGAAAACTAATTCCTTCTTCTGTCAATTCAATTTCAGGTTTTTGATGCCAATTCAATTTTAACATGGGGTCGCCATTCAAAGCCATTTGAAGGCATGTACTTTCAGAAGCCAAGTTATTTATTCCTGAAGGCTCTAAAGCCCCAATTGTTGACTTTATTTGCTGGCCAATTCCTTTACCATAATTAGCACCACTGAAATTCCTATAAAGTTCCGATGAATAGGGAAATAATGTTTCTGCAAATCCGAGATTAACAGTACCCAAATATGCTATGGCTCCATTTGTTGGAATATTGACAAATTCTTCAGATTTAGATGTGCCATTTTGAAAAATATTTCCATTATAGCAGGAATTAGAGATTACAATTGGATATTTTCCTTCATTATTCCAATTTGAAGGTTCGTCAATATTTATCTCAAAACCTGATGTCGTTGCTGCTGCATGTCCAAAAAATGTAATCAAGGAAACACCATTTTCAATTCGAGTCATTAAATCATTTAATTCGGAAGGGTTCAATGGATTATCATCTGATTTTGCAGTGGTTTGTACATTTGCTCCAACAAACTCATTTGAAATAATATTGGCCATAACATTCATATAAGCACTAAGTGTATTTTGCTGAAAAGAACCTATGCCTCCTACAAAATGTAGCACTTGTTTTTGCCAATCTTTTGTGGCTGAATTATAGATATCTGTTTGAACCTGTTTATTTTCATAAAGTTTAATTTTCGTCAAATAATCATCTAAATCTTGATTGGTTTTAGCTGCTATACGCCCAGTTGGAATTAATGGCACCCAGCGAGTTGTTCCCGGTAAATTAGATGTGATACATGCATCACTTGACGGTTGACCAAAGGAAGGAATTAAGGAGCCAGCAAAATTTGTTGGGTTTGTTCTTGATCCAGGACCAGTTGATGTGATTCCTCCCACATTTGCTTCTCGAATTCCTTTGCCCATCAAAAATAATCCAACTGGTTTATCAACTGTTGCAAGATTGTAAATATGATGAGAAAACCGTCTAATTCCATTTATGTGTTTTTCAATTCCACCACCATATTGCTGATATAATTCATTAACATTGGCTAAGATTACATTGTAATTACCTCCTTCAGCAGTCGTTCTATAAGAAGCATACGCTGCAGAGGCTGCTTGTAATGCAGGATTATAAATCATTAACAATGCTTTTTCAGCACTTAAGAGACTAAAAGGTGTAAACAATCCAGAACCATTAACAGGTTCCAAATTTCCAACGGAAAAAACAGTGCTGTTTTCTTGATAAATAACTTTTTGATCCACACTATTAGAGCTATTAGGAAATAAGATACTATAACTTCCTCCGTTTGCAGTTAATGAAACTTTACGAGGAGTGTCTCCTAAAATAAAAACAAGAGGATTTGTAGTTGAAAGGTTCGTCAAATCTATTCGTATTTTACTTTCTAACAAATTATTTTCTATATTGAAAATTGCTTTGTTTGAACCAGACAAATTCGGAATTCTAGGATATAAAAAAGACCAGTAATTGATGGACTGATAATCTGTTAGAACTCCTGAAGAAAATGCTAGATCTCCAATGATAGAGACTTTGAAATTAGAACCACCTGAAGCTGGTAAAATGCTTGAAGGAAATGATTTGGCTATATGAATTGCCTTATATCCAATAAATGTGGAATCTTGAATTACATAATTAGAGGATCCAATTGTATGCCTAGTATGATGATTTGGTAATCCTGAAGGTTGAGTTGAAGAGTTTGAAACACCAACGGTTACTGCTCTGTACTGAACTAATGGAGCATCTAATCCTTGGTAAATGTTATCTATTTGCATCGTACTTGCATCCCAAACGTAACCCCCGACACCATTAACTGGAGTGCTTCCCCAACCTTCTCCAGAAGTGAAAAACGAACTTGATGCATCAGATGATTTTTCACCTTCATTATAAGATGATGAATTGGATTGATACTTTTCAAATAAAATATAATTAGAAGGAGTATACGAAGAAAATGCCAAATCAGTCTCAATCGTAAATCTTAAATTAGTGGTTAAACTATTCCACGTGAAAAAATACTGAATCGTATCATTGTACAAACTATACTTAGGATTACCAATATCACTTGGTGTATCATAAAGAGTTGAATCTAGCCAACCATCATTTTGTTCTGCGTAAAATAAAATATAATCACCTGGATCCATCGTCAAATCACCGCCATCTTCAATGTGCAAAGGGATTTCATTTTCTTTACCAAATAATTGTATGTTTTGGGATGAGAAAGTTCCAACTGGAATTCCAGAATTGGATAAAGCTGTGTAATCTATTTTATGAATTCCAGTAGTATAAACATTGAAAGCATAATACTTTTGAGAATAATTAATCCATTCATTACCATATGTCTGACTCTTTCCGAAAATGGAAATAAGAGAAAAAAATAATAGTATGTAGATTTTTAAATTCATTAAGGCTTCATATTTTTCGGTTTGTCTAGTTTTAAACGTAATGATATGACGTGAGAATACAGTGCAACAGATGCATCACCGATATCGGTGAAAGCATAATCTAAATGGAAGTTTTTAATTGTAACGCCTAATCCTATGTTTGGTTGAATATTTAATGATTTTGAATCATCATAGTTCGTGATGTATTGCATATTCGTAATTCCACCACGAATGGCAACAAAACTTTTAAATCCAAATTCAACACCCATATGTGGATCGATAGAAATTAAACCAGTGCGAATTAATGTATTTCTTCTTCCATCAGTGGTAATATCCAAATCTAATTCACTCGCTGCATAAATTCCTTTTTTACCTAGATTAAATTTTCTATAACTCGCCAAAATTATTCTAGGTAAAGTTAATTCTAAACCATTTTGAGGGAGTGTATTTCCAGTTGCCAAAAACACTTCTTGGGTTTGTTGATCTAATGTGAAAACCCAAGCATTAAATGTTGAAGTTACATCTCTTGCCATAATACCAAATTTCCATCGATCCTTAATTTGGTATTGTGCTCCAGCATCTAAGCCAAATCCCCATGATTTTGCGAAATCACCAACTTTGCGATGAATAATTTTAAAATTACCTCCTATGCTTAACCCCTCTTTTTTAAGTTTACGAGCATAAGAAAGCAAAAAAGCGTAGTCTGCAGCTGTAAATGTTGAGATATTATCATAGTTTATATTCCCAGAATTATCAATCAATTGGGTTGTATTTGGGATATCGTCAACGGCAAAACGAATCGCAGAGAAACCAACGGTACTTTTGTCATCTATAGCATGTGCCAAGCCAAGGTAATCGTATTTAGCAATCCCGGCAAAATATTCGGAGTGCATCATTCCGACCTCTAACCATTTATTGACTTTGGTTAGCCCAGCGGGATTCCAATAACCAGAATTTACATTTCCAGTTTGGGCTACAACTGAATTCCCAAGGCCAAGCGCATCTGCACCGATTCCAATTGCTAAGAATTCATTTGAGTATTTTGGGGCCACTTGATCTTCTTGTGTGAAGATTATTGAGATGAAAAAAGTGAAGATGACAGTCGAATAAAAATTCACGGTTAAAAAGATTTTAAATGGAAAAATAGACTGTAATAACATTGTTTTCAATAAAAAATTGTGTTCTTTGTTTTAAATAAAAAATTAATCTAATGTAAATTTAGTTCAATTTGTTTAGCTTTCAGACATAACTTAACATTTTTCATAACTTGATGTTTAATATACCCAATTTATTTACCGCAGCCAATTTAATGTGTGGCATTATAGCAATTATTTTATCACTTGCTGGAAGAATTGATATTGCTCCTTTTGCAATTTTTTTGGGTGGATTATTTGATTTTTTTGACGGCTTTTTGGCAAGGAAATTAAATGTAACTGGTGAATTTGGAAAACAGCTGGATTCATTGGCTGATATGGTAACTTTTGGTTTGGCTCCCGGGATTTTAATGATGGTTGTTATAATAACGACTATATATTTAGACGGACCATTTTTCGACATGAATTTTCCATCTTATGTTAATTTCCAAATTCATAATTGGGTGAACGCTATGTTTTACGGTGTTCCTAACAACATGGATGCAGATATTAAATACCTCCCGTTTGCTGCACTGTTTATACCATTTATGTCGATGTTTCGCTTAGCAAAATTTAATCTTGATAAGCGTCAAACAGAATCTTTTATTGGTGTCCCAACTCCGCTAAATACAATTTTCTTTACTTTTTTTCCGTTGGTATTATGGATTGAATTTGAAACCTGGAAATTTAGCGAGGGTATTTTTGGTTACATTTTTAATTCTTATTTTTTAGTCGGTTTAATAGTGCTTATGAGCCTTTTATTAGTTTCTGAAATACCTTTGTTTTCGTTAAAATTTAAAAATTTTAAATGGAAAGGGAATGAGATTAGATTTTTATTTTTGTTAATAAGTGGATTATTAATTGCCGTATTTTTTGTTTGGGCAATCCCATTAATTGTATTTTTGCAGTTGATTTTATCAATTATAGAAAATAAGTACTTTAAAAAAGAAAAAAATGAAGTTCAAAGCTGAAATAGACGTGATGCCATTAGACGCACTTTTAGACCCTCAAGGTAAAGCTGTTACAAACAGTATGAAAAATATTGGATTAGCGGAAATTGATGGAGTTCGAATTGGACGACATGTTCGTTTATTTGTTGAGGCAGCATCAATGGAGGTTGCAGAAAAAAAGGTTGAAGAAGCTTGTAAAAAATTGCTTTCTAATCAAATAATGGAGAGTTTTTCATATAGTGTAACAACATTATAAATTTGCCGTTTGAGTTACTAATTATTGAAAATACTATTTCGATGATTTGCTAAAAAAATGTAAAAAGTAGAATAGCATTTTTTTGACATCGAATCTATATTTACATTTGTTTTATCAAAAAAAAGATATGTCAGAATTAAATCAATCAACAGAGAAAAAAAGCAATGGAGCGTTCATTGTTATAATATTGGCTCTTCTAGTAGGTCTTGCTGTTATGGCATATCTATGGTCAAAGAAGAATAGCGAGTTAAATGATTGCATGAATGAGAACATAACGTTGAAATCTGATATGGAAGGTATGAATCAAATGATGATTCCTTTCCTAGGTGATGATCTTTCAAATAACTTATTGAAAGATTTTAAAAATATGCTTTCTGATTACGATAAAATCAGAGAAGAAGGTCGCCCAGAAGATCAAGAGGAAATGCAACTTCAACAAGATAAAATTCAAGGTTTAATTACTGAATTAGAAACGGCTAAACAAAATGGTAGAGTAAGTGGTTCATTAATAGCAAAATTGAATAGGGAAAATGAAACTTTGCGCTCAATTATGAAAGGATACGTAGTTCAAATTGATGAGTTAAACACAAAAAATCTACAATTGACTTCGGATCTCGATAAATCAACAACAGAATTGACAGACACAAAATCTGAAAGGGATCAGTTTAGAAGTGATGCTGAACAAAGTGCAGCTCAAGTTAAAAAAGGATCTAAATTACAAGCGTTTGGATTTGGATCGGTAGGTCTTAAAATGAAATTGAACAATACAGCTGAAGTCACAAACAATGCTCGTTCAGTTGTACAAATTAAATCAAGTTTTACTATATCAGAAAATCCAATAACACCATCTGGTAAAAAAGTTGTTTATATGCAGGTCATTAATCCTGATGGAAAAACAATGCAAACAAAATCTAGTAATACTGTTCAAACTGATTTGGGAAATATTGCTTATTCTGATAAAAAAGAAATCGATTATCAAAACGAAAGAATTGACCTTTCAATTTATTATGATTTAAAAGGTGAAGAAGCGTTAAAAGGGAATTATAAAGTAAAAATTTATTGTGACGGTAACTTAATTGGGACCGATAGTTTCACTTTAAAATAAACGTGAATTGTATTCACAAATTTAGGTAGATGGTAAATTTATTCATTGCAAATCTTGATTGGGAAATCACATCGGAAGATTTAAAAACAACTTTTTCTGCATTTGGCCCAGTAACTTATGCGCATGTAGTGTATGAAAAAGACACGAAACGCTCTAAAGGATTTGGTTACATCGAAATGGAAGAGACAGACCATGCAATTAATGCAATCAATGCATTGAATGGTATGGAAATAAATGGTCGTAAATTAGATGTGAAAATTGCCTCACCAAAAGGAAATCGTCCTATAAAGAAACCCGAGGCTGAAAAAAAATCATTCGAGAAAAAACCATTCGAGAAAAAACCGTTCACAAAACGATAATCTCCAATTTTTGATTCTTATTTAAAAAATTATATATGTCAGAAGCAATCAATCAAGGATCTGTCGAATATTCTATTTGTTCAAAAGGAATAGCAACTATTGAGTTCGGGCATCCATTAAGTAATTCCCTTCCAGGTAAAGTATTACAGAAATTAGCTCAAACAATTACTGATTTGGGGAATGATACGACTGTTAAAGTAATTATTCTGAAATCGATTGGAGACAAAGTATTTTGCGCAGGAGCTAGTTTCGATGAACTTATTTCTATAAAGGATTTGGAAACAGGTCAAATTTTCTTTTCTGGATTTGCGAACGTTATAAATGCTTGTAGAAAAGCTCCAAAATTTATTATTGGTCGCGTGCAAGGAAAAGCTGTTGGAGGAGGTGTGGGACTTGCTTCTGCCGTTGATTATTGTTTAGCTACAAGAACAGCTGATGTTAAGTTGTCTGAATTAGCAGTTGGTATCGGGCCGTTTGTCGTTGGACCAGCTGTTGAGCGTAAAATTGGGCTCTCGGCAATGAGTGAATTGACTATCAATGCTACTGAATGGAGATCAGCTGATTGGGCAAAGAAAAAAGGTTTATATGTTGATGTGTTCGAGAATACCGGAGACATGGATATTGAAATTAAAAAATTATCAGAAAAATTAGCTCAATCGAATCCTGAAGCAATGGCTTTATTAAAAGAAGTGTTTTGGAAAGGAACCGAGGATTGGGATCAACTTCTTGCAGATAGAGCGAGTATCAGTGGAAAGCTTATTTTAAGTGACTTTTCAGTGAATGCGATCAATGAATTTAAGAAGAAATAAAAGCAAATATGTCAACCATTGACTGACCGCTATTTCTTTCAAATAACTTTTCTATATTCTTTTTTCAAAATTCGTTTGTTAATAAAGTTTAGAAGTTATATCTTTGCACCCCGAATTTAGGGATATTGTCTTATTTTAATAAATGTAAAATTGTGGATACATTA
>VFKM01000053.1 GCA_009885545.1 Flavobacteriales bacterium | reverse complement strand
GTCATCTTTTGTCAATAAATGCTGAGGTAAATAGGCAATTACAGATCCTTGTGGAGCGTTGACATTTCCTCTATTAGGCTTATTAACACCTGCGAGAATTTTTAACATTGTAGATTTTCCAGCCCCATTTTTCCCCATTAGGGCAATTTTATCCGTTTCATTTATTACAAATGAGACGTCACTAAATAAAGTTGTTCCACTAAATTCTACTGCTAGTCCTTCTACTGAGATCATTGATTGATTTTTTGAAGGTGCAAAGGTAGGGTTTTAAAGGGGAATTTAGAATGCCCTTCGAAAATAAAATAAACTGAAAAAAATTACTTTACTAATTGGAAGAATCCAGTATATGTTTTATCTATTTCTTTAATGGTCAAAATATAGAAATAGGTTCCCTCATTGAAATTTGCACCATTCCAATCATTCAAATACCCTTCTTTTTGGTATAATATATTTCCCCAACGATTTAAAATAGAAAGTTCATTATCCTTATAAAATGGTAAATAAGCAAATTCAAGTAAATCGTTAACACCATCGTTATTTGGAGTCACAATATTTGGGGCAGTAATATCAACAGGTAGTACATTTATTAATTGACACAAGCTATCCTGACATCCATTGTCGTTCGTTATTGTTAAACAAACATTATATTCTCCTGGTGTGCTGTAAGTATAGTCTGGGTTCGGGAAAATGGAAGTGGTAGTGTCACCAAATGACCAATCCCAATTGGTTATATTCCCAGAATAGATTTGTGAACCGTCTGTAAATGAAACGGGTAATTGAGCAATTACGGGATCAGGGTTGTATGAAAAATTTGGATCTAGTGATGGTTGAACATATACAGAAATTGAAACTGTGTCTGAGGAACAATCATTGTAGGTGGCACTTGCAAGATAATTAATCAATTGATTTGTAGTACCTGAATTGGTATACATATGGTTAATATCCGAATTACCTGATACACTATTACCTTCCCATGACATTATTGCAGATGGAGGACATGTATTCATTATTACAGAGTAAGGTAAGCCAGAACAAACCAATGTGTCATAAACCGGAGCCACCATCGGGGCAATTTTTATTGGAACAATTTCATTTAACAATCCTGTCAATACGTTTCCGCAAGCATCGATTATTGTTGGAGGAGGCACTGATAAGGTTGTATAAGTTTCATCACAATAAATTGGGCAATTTGGTATTGTCATATTGAAAGTGAAGTTCGTTGCTCCTGAATTACATCCAGTATTAATTCCTTGTGTAACAACTTCAGTACTCCATGGGTGAGAAAAAGTGTATGGCGCAACACCGTATAGAACATATCCAGTTCCATTTATGGTACATGAATTAGCACAAATGGGTAATGCAGGAACATTCCATTGGGCAGAATAGGATTCTGGAGTTCTTCCCACAATTACCGCTTGAAATGGATACGAGGGAAAAGCAGTCAAAGGGTCATACCTGATATATGACTGGTTACAACCAGTTCCAGGACCAGTTCTACCAAGTTGGTAGGTGAGATAAAAGGTGGACGAATTGCAAGATTCAGGAAAGCAACATGTAAGTGGAGCATATAAATTATAATAATCTAAATATGCAGTTCCTGCAGTTGTGCCTGGCGTACCGGTAATTGTAAAAGTTTCAGATGTTGCACAACTTGTACTAAACTTCATAGCGCCTTGGCTCATAACAGCACCTGAAAAAGGATCAGCATAAAAACTTGAAGTAATAAATAGTCCTGTGATTGTAATTCCAGCAGGAATAGTCACTTGAATGCTATCTTTGTTATAGACAGGCATAATGCATGAAGCCATATTTCCTGCGCTCCAAGCTGCAGTTGGACCCGTAATTATTGGGTCAATAATAACTGGGTAAACTCTGTTTATATTGTTTAGCCATTCCCCAGGAACAATAATTTCTAATATCACTTTGTCATCTTTTTCTTTTATGACGTAGGAAGCAGAAATAACTTCTTTATTTGAATCATAACAAATTGGCAAATGAAGTGTAGAAACGACATTGTTGTTTACATCAACAAGAAGCAAATTACCATTCCACCCATAATTTGTCTCTTCCCCATAATTAGCGTCCTTTATTATTTTACATCCCTTTGGCAAAACAAGTTCCTCTGAAAAAACACAGTCGTTTTGTGTGTTTTCCAATGAATGGCGGAGTACGTAGTTATATTTAATTCTATTTTCATTAAAAAGTATTTGTTTGTCTACTCCAGGAATAACATCATTTATTGTAATAAAGTTGTCATTAAATTCAAAACTCGACTTAATAATTTGGTTATTGATTTTACAATTTTTTCCTAATGTAAAAAATTGTTGATTAGAAGTTGTTAAGCTAAAACTTCCATCGCTGTGTAAATAAGTTGGTGACGGTTGGTCTATCGCCGCCCAAGAATCATTGCTCAATCTACGAAGTTTCCAATCGATTGGCACTAATGTGTTTGATGCATTGTAATAATTTATAGGTTGTTTACTCTGTATGATTTTTATTTGTCCATCATCACTTAAAAAACTAGAACTGAAAATGGTTCGTTCTTGAATAGATTCTATCCAATTGGGTTCTGTTTTTGCTGAATTGGTACTATTTGAAATCGGTGCTAAATTAGCGGATAATCCATAGAATTCCGTATTCATCTGCCCTGTTGTAACGTCAGAAATTAATAATACAAATGCTAGAATAAAGGCTTTTTTCATCTTAATATTTTGTAGTAGGTTGTCTTTGTCAATGAAAATTTAAGAATTTTTTTTGATTTAACTGTTTTTTTTCATTTTCTTCTTATAATTCTTAGCTGACTAAAGTATTCAAATGACTACTTTTAGGATACATAAGTTCTGAAAATGGTTTAAACTTGAGTTTCGTCAAGTAGATTCAACATTATACGGACTTATTTGTTTTATTCATACAATGTTAAATTATTCAACTTATATAAATCCAAATTCGGACGCCTGTTGGGTTACTTTTGTTCATGGCGCAGGAGGAAGTAGTTCCATATGGCATAAGCAAATAAGAGATTTTAAAAAACATTTCCACATCTTATTAATCGATTTAAGGGGCCATGGTAAATCAAAGTTAGCCATATATGAAAAGCTTAAAAAGTATTCTTTTGATGTTATTGGGAATGAGGTTGTCGCTGTACTTGATGAGTTAAATGTTAAATCAACACACTTTATTGGAATCTCTTTAGGCACAATTGTAATAAGGGAGATTACAGAGCGCTTTCCAGAACGGACACAAAGTATGATACTGGGAGGAGCAGTTATGAAATTGAATTTTAAAGGTCAAATTTTAATGAAATCAGCGTGGGTTTTACAATCAATTGTGCCTTATTTGTTGATGTATAAACTTTTGGCTTTTATTATTATGCCAAAGAAAAAGAATAGGGAGTCAAGAAATTTGTTTGTGAATGAATCAAAAAAGATATACAAAAAGGAATTTAAAAGATGGTTTACTCTTATATCTCAAGTAAATCCAATGCTTCGGTTTTTTAGAATAAAGGATTCTGGGATCCCAACACTATATGTTATGGGGTCTGAGGATTATATGTTTTTGCCATCTATATCTAAATTAGTCAAAAACCATTCTTCATCTGAATTGTTAGTTGTCGAAAATTGTGGACACGTGGTAAACATTGAGCAACCGCTTTTTTTCAATAAAAAAGTAATAGAATATATACTTCACCTTCCGAATAAATCAAAATAGTTGCCATTATAATTTTCGTTTAAGCTTGAATTTGAGACAATTAATAAAATAAATAGTAATAAATGCTTGAGAGATTGATTTAAAGTGTAAATTCGCACTTTATTATTATTATTTTATATTATTATCATGAGTAAAGGCACAGTAAAATTTTTCAATGAATCAAAAGGATTTGGTTTCATTTCTGAAGAAGGAACAAACAAAGAGTACTTTGTACACATTTCTGGATTAGTTGACGAGATTCGCGACGGAGACGCAGTTGAATTCGAATTACAAGAAGGTAAAAAAGGATTGAACGCAGTAAATGTAAAAGTAATCTAATAGATACTTTTTAATTTTTTTGAAAAGAGCTCATCATTGATGAGCTCTTTTTTTGTGGAATAACTTTTTAATTTAGCGTGATTTCTTAAAACGGTAAATCGTCGTCTTCACTTGTTGTATTAACAGCAGTTGCAGTTGCTGCAACCATTGGGTCAAGATTCATAGCTGAAGGACCACCTTGTGGAATACCTTGAGCCATTGCTTGACCAACTTTTTCAATTCTCCAAGCTTCCAATGAGTTGAAGTATTTTACTTCTCCTTGTGGACTTGTCCACTCACGACCTCGTAAGTTGAAAGAAACTTCTACTTGATCATTCACTTGAACTGCATCCAACATCGAACATTTGTCCTGAGTTGCTTGAAATGAAATATCTTGTGGGTACATACTAGTTGTATCTGTTACAACAAATTCTCTTTTAGAAAATTTCTCTGACACTTGAACGGTATCGTTCAACACCTTAACGGTTCCGATTAATTTAAACATACTGTTTGCTTTTGTTATTTTGTTGTTGTTTATCCATTGTTAAAAGAAAGTAGCGTCATCCATGCTTCTTCCAGTTTGTTTTGTGCTAAAAAATCCTTTGCTTTTTGGTGTAATGTTCGTTCCAGTTCAGAAGGATTGTCTTCTAAAGATACAAATATTTCACTTAGTTCCAATAATTTAAACTCATTAACATCAGTTTCATTTGGAATTTCTTCTATTCCACCAAGTTGACCTAAATCATTACCCGTTAATACTTTACTTTTTATAAAGTCATCTGGTAATTGATCATATCCAACACCACAAGTAGTAATTGGTTTCGCAATTTCAAACATCGAATTTTTATCTGCTCGACAATACCAATTGCCACCCATTCTTGAAACTAAATCTATTTTATGTTGGTCAATCATCCCTTTTTCATCCAAAATGGCTTCATTGATATGAATTTGTACAACTTCGCAGATGATTAAATTTCCTGCACCACCTTCAGTTCCTAATTCAATTACTTCATTTACTTTGCATTCAAATTGAACAGGTGATTCAGCAACGCGCATCGGTTTAATTTTTTCCGATGCAATAGGAGTGAAGCCAGCTTTGACAAATTCACTTACTCCAGAAGGATATGGCGAACTTGCTAAACTCATTTGGTGTACAATGTCGTAATTCACAACATTGATTACAACCTCTGGAACAATTTTCACATTGTTATAGGTGTCTTTTGTTGTATTCGCTCTTCCAGATCTTGCTGGAGAAAATATTAATATCGGTGGATTAGCACTGAAAACATTAAAAAAACTGAAAGGAGCCAAGTTGTGATTTCCATCAGCATCTATTGTTGACGCAAAAGCTATAGGTCGTGGACCAATAGCACCTAATAAATATTGGTGTAAAACAGGAATTGTCAAAGACTTTGGGTCGATACTTAACATGCTGCAGTTTTTCGATAACAAAGATAATTTGATTTCCATTCTATTCCTTTAGAAGTTTTGAGGACTTTTCCACAAAAAAATGAGAAATAGTAGAAATATACACTTCTTAATTTCTTTCTTTAAAATAATTAAATATCTTTGCACTCCCAATGCTAATAACAAAGGGAACTTTAGAGGTTAATCGAAACCTTTTTTAGAATTGAATTTGCGGATATGGTGAAATTGGTAGACATGCTAGACTTAGGATCTAGTGCCGCGAGGCGTGTGGGTTCGAGTCCCTCTATCCGCACTAAAAAAGGTCTCGTTAGTTAAACGAGACCTTTTTTGTTTTATTAAAGTTAAAAATTATAAAAGATGAACGTAATTCGCCAAGATGTTGATGCGTTAAACGCAGTTTTAAAAATCACAATTGCACCTGATGATTATCAAAAAAAGGTACACGCAATTTTAGACAAACATAGAAAAACAGCTAAAATTCCAGGTTTTAGACCAGGTCACGTGCCTATGGGGATGATTCAAAAACAATATGGAAAAGCTGTATTGATTGAAGAATTAAATAAAGTTGTAAACGATACGTTATCAAATTACATCAGAGAAAATAAAATTGAAATTTTGGGTAATCCAATTCCTAAAGAAGGAGTTGAAGTTGTCGGAAGTTTTGAAAAACCAGAAGTGTTTGAATTTGAATATGAAATTGGGTTAACACCTACATTTGAAATTCCTCTTTCAGCTAAAAGTAAATACGATTATATCAAAGTTAAAATCGATAAAGATTTAGTTGACAAACAAATTGATGATTTGCGTCGTCGATACGGAAAACTTCTTTCTGTTGATTCGATTGAAGATAGAGATATGATCTTGGCTCAATTTGTTGAGTTGAAAGAAGACGGATCTATCTTAGAAGGTGGAATTCTGCATTCTTCAACGATTTCAATGGAATACGTTGTTGACGACAAAGTGAAAAAAGAATTGCTCGGAAAAGTGAAGAATGACAAAATTGTTGTGAAACCATCAACTGTTTCTCGTGGTGATAAAGATACTGCTGCAATGCTTGGAATCAAAGAAGAGGAATTAGCAACAATTTCTGATAAATTTCAAATGACAATCAATGAAATTAAAAGAATGGAATTGGCTGAAATGAATCAAGAACTTTTTGACAAGCTTTTTGGTCCTGGAGCAATTACTTCTGATAAAGAATTGAGAGAAAGAATATCAGTTGATATGGGAGGTATGTTTTCAGGAGATTCAGATCGCCTTTTAACACGTGAGATTTTTAATGATTTGATTGAAAAAACGAAAGTTGAATTACCAAATAGGTTCTTGAAGCGTTGGATAAAATTGTCTCAAGAAAAACCAATCACTGATGAGCAAATTGATTTGGAATTTGATAATTATTTGAAAAATTTGAAATGGCAATTAATTCAAGGAAACATTTTTAAAGAGAATAAAATTGGTCTTGATAATCAAGAGGTGATTGAATTTACGAAGAGCTTATTGATAAGTAATTTTGCTCAATATGGTATTCCTGCTCCTGAAGAAAAGGAATTACTTGCTTCTGCAATGCAAGTTCTTCAAAATAGAGAAGAAGCAAATCGTGTATATGATATGCTAGCAGAGCAAAAATTGACACACTATTTTAAAAGTACAGTTAAATTAAATGAGAAAGAAGTTTCATACGATAAATTCGTAGAAATGGCTTCTAAGTAATTAGCACCAAAAAAGTTCAAGACTCTCAGTTTACGCTGAGAGTTTTTTATTTCATTAAATCTTTTGATTAATTTTACATAGAAAAAAGGAGAGTAATAATTATGTCAACGTCGATTAATTTTAAGATGAAATTTTGCACCACGATTACAATATTATTTTTTGTAGTACTAAATTCATACGCGCAGCCATCATCAATCAATCGAAAAAAAAATCCATATTCTTGGATGTTTGGATTAAGTTGGAATGTAGTTGATGATAATGGGGATGCATTTTCTAACTTATTTGATGTAAAAGGTTCTTGGAATTATCTCCTTTATCCTTCTAGAATTTCGATTGATAAATACCTAAAGAAAGGTTGGAGTTTGGAAGGTAT
The DNA here is from genome assembly GCA_009885545.1 of Flavobacteriales bacterium. GTDB lineage: Bacteria > Bacteroidota > Bacteroidia > Flavobacteriales_D > Crocinitomicaceae > M0103. Next base: position 17,481 of record VFKM01000053.1, on the reverse strand, counting down.
GGTGGCATATAATAAGTACACAGCTGGAAAACTTATTAATGATACGACAGGCTTGTCTGGAATTTTTGTTTCCGGAGATTTCCATGCAAAATATAGTTTTTATCGTTTTATGTCATCTCGAAAATTGTTAGACCCATATATTTCTTTTGGATTGGGTGCTACTTATAGACAAGTTATGTCTTCACCAATAACACCAACTTTTAATATTGCACTAGGTGCGAATTTTTGGTTTTCTAAATCATGGGGATTCCAAATCCAAACGATGGGTAAACTTGGATTAGTTTCGGATATTTATACGTCAAATACAGATTATTTGCAACATACTGTAGGTATAGTTTATCGCAAACAGCCAAAACGTAAACACAGCCGAAACAATAAAAAGCGATACGGTTGGACTAAAGAAACAACTAAATATAAGAAACGGAACTCATAGGATTCGTTTAAAAGGAAAATCAAGAAAGCCATTCGTCTGTCATCTGACGGATGAATGGCTTTTCTTTGTAATAGTGGTGGTTTAAGATTATCTAATATTTATATCGAATGGCATTATCATTTGTATCCCTGTCATTGACTCAATTTTTTTCAATTGTTGGTAATAACGAATTAATTCTTCTGGCATCTTTTGCTGAGAAACACTTACTTCATCATTTTTCTCGTCATTAAATTGCTCAAATAAAGCTTGCCATTTATCTTCTTTTTTCAAAGGGTAGTACAACACTTTTTTGTTCGTGATCTCACTAGCACTTGCAGCGTAATTAATCGCATCTGTTATACCCCCAAGCTTATCAACTAGTCCAAGTTTTAATGCATCACGGCCTGTCCAAACACGCCCTCTAGCAATTACATTTACTTGTTCTGTTGTCATTCCTCTACCCTCAGAAACTCTTGATAAAAATTGTGCATAAATTGCATCAACCTCTTCTTGAATGATTGTCAATTCTGCTTCGGTCAATTTACGGTTGGTTGTCATAACAGAGTGTTGATTTGTCGCTGCACGGTCAAACGTCATTCCTAATTTGTTTGACAACATTTTACCAGTGTAAGGAATCATTCCAAAAACACCAATTGAACCGGTAATTGTAGTAGGTTCGGCAAAAATAAGTGTTGCTGGTGAAGCAATGTAATAACCTCCAGATGCAGCAACATCACCCATGGAAACAATTACTTTTTTAACCTTGTTCGTTAATTTTACTTCTCTCCAGATTTCCTCACTCGCTAAAGCACTTCCTCCAGGACTGTTGATTCTAAAAACAACAGTTTTAATTGTTGCATTTTTTCTGACTTCCTGAAATAACTTACAAATTTCCTTTGATGAAAGTTCATCTCCATTAGTTGATACAGCTCCTTCAGAAAGTATTACGGCAATGTTGGGTTTGGTGTTTTTAGCTAAAGCTTGTTGTTGATAAAACTTCTTTTTTGCATATTTATCGAATGCTTGTAAATGCAAATCTTCATCAACTTCATTGCCAATTTTCATAGAAATAATGTCTATTACTTCGTCCCGGTATTTTAAACCATCGAGCATTTTATACTTGATTGCGTCTTCAGCCCGATGAATTTTAGCGCTGTCAGCAATTTCATTCAGTTTGTTAGGCGTAACTTTCCGATCACTTGAAATATCAGTGCGTATATCATCCCACATTGATGTCAAATACCTCTCAATTTGAACACGACTTGAATCACTCATGTTTTCTCTAAAGAATGGTTCAACTGCGCTTTTGAAATCGTTGTTTGACCCTCGTATTACTTGAACTTCAACGTCCAATTTATCTAATGTTCCTTTGAAGAATGATAATTCTGCTCCCAAACCAATAAATTCCATCGTCGATGTTGGAAAAGCATAAACTTCATTCGCAGCAGAAGATATATAATATTCTTTTTGAGTGATTACCTCGCCTCCAGCGTAGGCTACCACAAATTTTCCACTTTTCTCAAAATCATTTAATGCATTTCTTATTTCTCGGGCTGTCGCATAACCGCAACTTAAATCACCTAGTTCTAAAAATACACCTTTAATTTTTGAATCGGTCTTTGCGTTCTCTAAACCATAAAGGATGTCACTTAATCCAATTTGATTGTTCATATTGAACGTAGAAGGATTAAATTCAGAATTTGACTTTTCACCAATTTCACCTTCTAAAGTCATATGAAGAACTGTATTGCTTTTTATTGCAAGGGGCTTTGGTCCAAAATCACCAAAACTTCCTATTATTCCTCCAACAATTAATGAAAAGATTAATAATCCAATAACGGACATTATGAAGACTGCTAAAAAGCTTGGCCAAAATATTTTACCAAATGTGATTTTCTTTTCGGACATGATTTATTTTTTTATAAAGATCCTATTTTGAATCTATTAAAATAACACCAATCTTATAAATGGTAATTACTACTTTATGAATGAACGCATGAATGGATAAATGAAATTGATTAAAACGATTTACTTATTATTTCATCGATTAAATAGATAGAGTTATCGAAAAAATAATGATAGTAATCTTTATATTTTTACCTTACATTGCTAAACTAGAAATTCAATTAAATCAATCAATTATATGAAATATATTTTACTCGCAATATCTCTCCAATTTTGCGGATTTTCATTTTCTCAACACTATTCTAGAGTTAAAATAAACACTGATATTGAAGGCTTAAAATTATTATCTGAATTAGGTCTTCCTGTAGATCATGGAACCTATAAAGAAAACACTTTTTTTATTTCCGATTTTTCTGAATACGATATTCAAAAGTTAATCGACAATAATTTCAATTATGAAATTCTAATTGTTGATGTTAAAAAATACTATGTTGACCAAAACTTAAAGCCTACTCAACCCTCAGAAAAAAATGTTGGTTGTTCGAATGGTTCAAGTGTTTTTAGTCCTGCTGTTCCAGTAAATTTTAATTATGGTTCAATGGGCGGTTATTTGACCTATCAAGAAATGTTGGATAATTTGGACGCAATGGCAGCGCAATATCCAACATTAATTACAGCAAGAGCACCTATTTCCACTTTTTTGACTTTTGAAAACCGTCCAATTTATCATGTTAAAATTTCAGACAATGCATTAACAGATGAAACTGAACCAGAAGTTTTACAAACTGCAATTCACCATGCACGTGAACCAATGAGCATGTCACAAACGATTTTTTACATGTGGTACTTATTGGAAAATTATAATACGAATGATGAGGTAAAATATCTTGTTGACAACACGGAGATTTACTTTGTCCCATGTATTAATCCTGATGGATATATTTACAATGAAACTACAGATCCAGCAGGTGGAGGAATGCACCGGAAGAATCGAAGAAATGTCGGAACGACCAATAAAGGCGTCGATTTGAATAGAAATTATTTATATGGCTGGGGTACAACTGGTGTAAGTTTCGATCTAGACTCTGATACATATCCAGGAACTGGAGCCTTTTCTGAACCTGAAACACAAGCAATACAATGGTTGTGTCAAAATCACAATTTCATAACTGCTTTTAATTCTCATAGCTATGGGAACACCTTGCTCTATCCAATTGGAACAACGACCGCCGAATTTGCAGAACACAATGATTATTTTATTGATCTCTCAAATCATATGGTCACTTTGAGTGGTTATTTACCTCAGAAAAGCTCCGCCTTGTATCCTGCTTCTGGTGATTCAGATGATTACATGTATAAGGAAGATTTAGGAATTGGATTAAAGGATACGATATTTGCAATGACTCCAGAAGTTGGAACTGACTTTTGGCCTGCACAATCTGATATTTATGCGACATGTCAAGATATGGTTTTTACGAATCTAATCAACTCACATGTTCCACATATTTATGTTGTAGTTGATGACACAGATCCTTCTTCCGTCGAAACAATGACTGGGAATTTCAACCATTCGTCATTTCGTTTGGGATTACAAGACGGACCAGTTACTGTTTCTATTGAACCTCTTTTAAATATTCAATCAGTTGGAGCGCCAGTTATTGAAACTTTGCTTCTGAGAGAATCACAAACAGGATCAATATCTTATGTTTTGGACCCAGCAATTGCATTTGGAGACGAAATAAAATACGTTTTAAAAACGGATAATGGTTTGTGGACTCGACGTGATACAATAGTAAAAACTTTTGGAGCGATGACTTTACAATTCACTGATGACGCTTCTTCAAACGCTAATTGGACCGGTACCTGGGGAACAACATTAAGTACCTATGTTTCTCCATCCTATTCATTTACCGAAAGTAATTCAGGAAATTATCAAAATGATGTGAATGAAATATATGAATTAAATCAATCGATTGATTTGACAGATGTTTCTGCAGCTGGTGTTTCCTTTTATGCGAAATGGGAAATTGAAACAGATTTTGATTACTGTCAATTCCAAGTTTCAACGGATAATGGTGCTAGTTGGATCGGTCAATGCGGCAATTATACTGTTCCTGGAAATGGAGCAAATGGCAGTGTACAACCAGATTTAGAGCCAGTTTATGAAGGAACACAGGCTGGATGGGTGTTGGAGGAAATTAATCTAAGTGATTATATCGGACAAATTATTAAAGTAAGATTTCAACTGGAGTCAGATGGAGGAGTAAGACAAGATGGTTTCTATTACGATGATTTTAAAATCTCCTACAATGAAAATCCTTTAGGCTTAAATGAATATTCATTTGCGGCATTAACAAGTCCGAATCCAGCAAATTCTTATGCTTATGTTAGTTTTTCTAAGGTAATTACCACAGGAAAAGTAGAGTTATTAGATCAAAATGGTAAGCTCGTTCAATCTCATTTAATTAATGAACAAACGAACAAAGTATTGCTGAATACAGAATCTTTACTTCAAGGTATTTACACTGTTCATGTAACTGATTCAAATACAATTACGAAGCCAGTTAAATTGGTTATTGTACATTAATATTGAACCTAAAAGAAAAAGCCGTTAGTCTCAAACTAACGGCTTTTTCTTTGTTATAAAGATTTCTACTTCTTTCTAATATAAATGTGCTTGCTGTTTTTCTTACCTGTATCACGTTCATCAATCTCAAAAATATTCATGCTTTTTATTAAAGGAAACATCTTAGCAAAACCATAATTTCGTGGGTCAAAATCTGGTTTCTTTTTAAGAACTAAATTCCCCAACTCACCTAAAAAAGTCCACCCATTTTCATCAGCTAAATCAGCGACACTTAACGTCAGTAATTTTATCATTTCAGGGTCAATTTTACTCAAAGGAGCACTTTTTACAGGTATTGCGCTTTTAGCATTACTTTTCTTTCCATTTACTTCTTGAACTTCAAGTTGGGGTTTTAGAATTTCAATGTAGATAAATTTGTCACATGCAGTAATAAAAGGAAGAAGTGTTTTCTTTTCTCCAATTCCAATTACCTTCATCCCAGCTTCACGCAAGCGAGTAGCTAATCGTGTAAAATCGCTATCACTAGAAACAATACAAAAGCCATCCACTTTGCCAGTATAAAGTATGTCCATTGCATCAATAATCAAAGCGCTATCAGAAGCATTTTTACCAGAAGTGTAACTGTATTGTTGAATTGGCGTGATTGCGTTTTCTAGTAATACTTTTTTCCAACCTGCCACATTTGGCGTGGTCCAATCGGCATAAATTCGTTTGAAGGTCGGAGTGCCATATTTGGCTATTTCTTCAAACATTTCTTTAACATAAGTATATGAAACATTGTCAGCATCAATCAATACTGCAAGTTTTAAATCTATTTTATTTTCCATAATCAATTAATTCAAATTGGCTATTTGAGCTCATTTATAATAAAGAAAATATCAGAATTAGAACTCAGTGTTTGGCTGAAAAGTTAGAAAAAGTTGTAACCAAACTTTATTAGCATTCCTTAAAACTAGGTAAAAGAATTGAAATGAACACTATATGAACAAGTTTAGTATGCTTAATTCTTTTGTTTTTACCTTTCCATCCTAATTTTCAAATGTATATTTACACAAAACATATTGTATCTTTATACTTGTATTTCAATTTAATAGCTATGAAAAAAATATTGAATTTGTATCTAATCGGTGCATTTGTAAGTGTATTTAATTTTTCATTTAACGCACAAGTTGCTCCACCATATTTTGCCGATTCATTGCAAGCAATATTGGATGCATCATTACCCGCAACGTTTACTAATTCTGGTGCTGTTTTAGGAGTTTATGTACCTGGACAATGGTCATGGTATGGAGCCAGTGGAAAAGCAATATCAGGAATGACTGTTGGACAACCTATGACAAATGCTACGCCCAATCATCAATTTAGAGTCGGAAGTATTACAAAAACGATGGTTGCGACGTCGATCTTAAAAATGGAACAAGATGGATTACTGTCGATCGAAGATCCGATAAGTATGTATTTGAGCCCTACGCTTATAACAGATACTTTAGCTTCAAGTGGAGTAGTGCTAATACGTCATTTATTGAATCATACAAGTGGAATTGCTAATTCAGGAAGCAACAATGGATGTAATACTACAGTGTTGGGTAATCCTTTGGCCGATTACAGCCTAGAATATGCTGTCAATTGTGGAGCAAGTCTTGGTGAGTTATTTACTCCTGGATCCAGTTGGACATATTCAAATACGAATTATTCATTACTGGCAATGATTATTCAAAACGTAAGTGGCTTATCAGCATCAGAATATATCACTCTAAATATAATTACACCTTTAGGATTAGTGAACACAGAAATTCCAACAACGAATCAAATCGCGAATCCTCATATGGGATGTTATTGGAATGTAGGGTCTTGGATAGATTTAACAATTATTAATCCGTCTGTATATACTGGGTGGGCAGATGTTGTTTCGACCACTGAGGATTTATTGATATTTTATGATTCTTTGTTGAATGGGGCCATAATAAATAGCACTCAATTATTAAAAATGAAAACAATCGATCCTAACGCTAATGGATATGGTTTAGGAATGGATTTTTATTCTGCATTAAGCACCAGCTTTTACGGACATTATGGTGAAGTCGCAAATACGAGTGGATTATTTTTTGTGAACCTTACTAGTATTACTGCGCCAAACGGTTATTATATAGCATATAATTTCAACACACAAGGCGTAAATATGCAAGGTGAAATTGATATACCTGTTCTTCAGTTTTTGAAAAACAATTCGGCTGAAATTACTGAAAACACGTTAATTCATCAATTTGAGTTATATCCAAATCCAGCAAAAGAAAAGTGTACTATAAAATTGAAAGAACTATCTGGAAAAGGAAATTTAACATTCACGGATATTACAGGTAGAATTGTTTTAACACAAGACATAGATAACTCAACTAAGACTATTTCGATAGATTTAACAACTTTCAATAAAGGTGTTTATTGGGTTGCTGTAGTGAATAATTCAAATTCGTCAATTCAAAAATTGGTTATTGAATAATGCGTTTATCTGGTGAATTGAAAATTATTATTGGAGCCGCACTGTTTGCTTTTATTCCTGTTTGTGTCGTTTTAGGAAAAGATTTAAGTGTGTTTGCCCTTTTATTTGGGCGTCTTTTGTTCGCATCATTAATTTTATTTTTGATTGAAAAAAACAAAAAAACGCTTTTCAATATTTCAAAAAAACAATTTTTAATACTTTTTGGATGGTCACAATTAATGCTGGCTTCCATGATTTGCTATTTTTTCGCTATCAAGTTTTCTAGTATTTCAGTTTCATCCGCATTACTTGGAACGCAACCCGTTGTAATCATCTTACTCGCAGCTATTTTGTTGAAAGAAAGAATATCCTTATTAAATATCTTGGTGACACTCATTACACTTATTGGAATTCTTTGTATCACTGGAATTAAAGATATCGGGAATCAAACTTTTTTCATTGGAGAATTATTGGCTATAAGCGCAGCCTTTTTTTTAGGTTTTAATTTTATCATTCAAAAGAAATATTTGAAGGAATTTAATGGAAAACAATTAGTATTATATCAGGGAGTTTTTCAGCTTCCATTTTTGGTTCCATTCTTATTTTTCAGCCCAGGTATTATGAGTTTCAATGCTATATCTGCAATGCTAATTTTAGCCGTCGTATGCACTGTCTTGGCTTATACTCTTATTTATGATGGAATAAGATTGGTCCAAGCTCAAAAAATTGGTGTTTTGCAAAGTGTAGAATATGTTTTACCTATCTTAATTGGAATTACTTTTTATCATGAAACACCGAGTCTTATGAACATTATTGGAATGATCCTGATTATTGGTTCATGTGTTTTTGTGAGCTTGCCATCTAAAAAAAGTTAAATAAAGGCGTAAAGAATTATTTTTCCCAACACGTTTTATTTAATTCGGCATTTGAAAAATCTTCACCTAGAATTGTATAATTTCCAGTAATCCCACCTAAATAACCAAGTGATACACACTCTTCATTAAATACTTGAGAAGTCATGTCTGCTCCACATGTTCCTGGATCAAAAACATAAACCTTTTCTTCTTTGAAATCATATTCTTTCACATTCGCTCCATTATCACAACATTTAGATTCAAATTCACCAATTTTGATTTTTATACATGGTGGAGTGCCATATTTTATTGGTTGACAACTGGATAACCCCAAGATTAACAGACATGTAATAATTAGATAAAATTTCATAGAACAATTCGTTGATTTCAATTCTAACGTTAGAATTCTTTATTTATTGAGAATGACTGTATCATTCAATTCCTCGAAATTTTCAGTTTTATGTAATTGCTTTCATTATTTTTGAAGCATATATAACTAGAATTATGAAAAGTATTGTTTCCACTATTTTACTTTGCCTTATTACTTTAAATCTTTTAAGTCAAAACCAGAGTAAACCTAAATTAATTGTTGGGATTGTCATCGATCAAATGTGCTATGAATATTTATACCGTTATCAAGATAAATTTAGTGAAGATGGTTTTAGGAAAATAATGGATAATGGAACGAATTGTCGCAACACACAATACAACTATGTCCCTACATTCACGGGGCCTGGACATGCTTCAATTTACACAGGAACAACACCTAATAATCACGGAATAGTTGCAAATGATTGGTTTGAAAGAGAATCGGGAAAAAGTATTAATTGTGTGGATGATATGAATGTCAAAGCAGTTGGAACGAATTCATCTGATGGATTATGCTCTCCACACCATTTAAAAACAAATACAATAACTGATCAACTGAAATTAACCTATCCGAATGCCAAAGTAGTTTCAATGTCAATAAAAGATCGTGGAGCAATTCTACCAGGAGGACATTTAAGTGATGGCTCTTATTGGTTTGATTATTCTTCAGGGAAATTTATCACAAGCTCTTTTTTCGAAAGTGAATTACCGCAATGGTTGATAGATTTTAATTCGAAAAAGGCTGTTGAAAGTTACTTGCAGCAAACTTGGGATACGTATTATGATATTTCGACATACAAAGAAAGTGGTCCTGACAATACACCATATGAACACTTGTTGCCCGGAAAAACGACACCAACTTTCCCATATAATCTAAAAGAAATGACTGGAGGCGTGACAAATTATGAATTGTTTGTTGAAACCCCTTATTCAAATACTTATTTGACAGATTTAGCAATCAACGCTTTAAAAGGAGAATGCTTGGGCAATGATCAACAAACAGATATGTTATGTATAAGTTATTCAACACCTGATATAGCCGGACATTCCTTTGGGCCTTATTCAATTGAATTAGAGGATATTTATATTCGATTGGATTTAGATTTGGCGAAACTCATTAAACAATTAGAAGAAACGGTAGGCAAGGATGAATTTGTCTTGTTTTTAACTGCGGATCATGCTGTTGTTCCAGTCCCTCAATATTTAATTGATAAAAAATTACCTGGTGGTTATGTTTTTCTGACTGAACCATTAATTACCTTGAAAAAAGAGGTCGCGTTGAAATATGGAAAAGATTTAATATTGGATCAAAAGAATTTAAATATATACTTGAATCATCCTTTAATGGATTCTTTGAAACTGGATAGGAATGAAGTTGCAGAATTTATTGCAGCTAAAATAAGTCAATGGGAGAATGTTAAAGTTGCTTTTACGGCATATGAATTAATGAATACTGGAAATGATAATGAATGGAAAGATATGGTGCGAAAAGGATATCATGCACGTGAAAGTGGGGACGTTTTATTTATTTTAGAACCAGGTTATTTACCAAAATCGATTGATAGCGAGCTTGCAAGAAAAGGAACAAGTCATGGTTCTGCTTTCAATTATGACACACATGTTCCTTTACTTTGGTATGGTAAAGATGTCCCAAAACAAGAGGTGTTTCGGAAAATTAATATCACTGACATTTCAGCCACTCTTACTCATATGCTCTATTTACAACGAAATGGCGCAATGACTGGTGACCCAATTTTGGAATTATTGAATAGATAAAATCCTCAAAATATGCTATTATTTTGGCATAACTAAGAGGTTATAAACACAAAAGAAGACTGAAAAAAGTAAAACTGTTGAAAACTTCGTTGAAAACCTTATTTCAATCAGTGTTAAGTACCTTTGTATCAATCTTAAATTTGTAGACAAGAAACAAAAAAACTAGATCAATGCTGAGTGCTATTCTGAAAAAGAAATTATCCGACAACCAGGTTGCTAATATTTTTATTAATTCTATCTTCGATTCAGTTGACAACGGTTTCGTTGAAGTTGCACAATTGATTAATGAAGACATCGCTTTCGTTAAATCACCTGAAATATCAGAAAGAGATAATGGTGAATTCGGTTTGATTGTGATCGTTGGAAATTTATCTTTTCTTGAAAGTACGTTTGATGCAGACCAAGCTGGACGAGTAGAGAAAATTATTTTTGAAAAATTAGCTAAGATGTACGAAATGTCAGAGGCTGATTTTTCTAAATTAATCAGAGAATATCAAACGTTTATTTCACGTGTAAATCATCCTTCAAAAAACATGGTTTACGGTATGTCTAAGGCAGTTTTTCATAAGTACAACTTGAATGATGTTCAAGATGAGTATTTCAAAAGAATGCAAGCAGCAAATCCTTTGTTTCTAAAAAGAATGGACGAAATAATGACGAATTTCATTTGGAATTGGGACGCTTTCTTTAAGAAGTATAAAATGAATTCGTAATCTTTAGTAATTATAAATCTAAGTCTAAATCTAAATTTTCTCTGAGTATAGCTAATTTGCGCCAAAAATTAGTTCCCTACAACATAGACAACTTTCTTTGTTTCGAAAAATTCTTCTTTAAAATATTTATTTAAAGGTGTTATTTTATGTTTCAGCTTTACAGGTTTTAGCTCTTCTTTCAAATCTCCCCCCTTCAAATATAAAATCCCATTGGCAAGTGTATTGTTGCTCTTTTTGTTGAATTTGCCCCTTGTCCAATAGAGGAATGCTGGCATTGCGGTAACTGCTCTACTCACAATGAAATCAAATTTTTCTTTTAAAGATTCTGCTCTGCCATGTATACCGATTACATTTGTAAGACCTAAACTTTCGGCAACTTCATTAACCACTTTAATTTTTTTTCCAACAGAGTCGATTAATGTAAAATGGCAATTGGGGAAGAGTATAGCCAAAGGAATTCCTGGAAAGCCCCCGCCAGTGCCAATGTCCAAGATTGAAGATCCATCCTGGAAAGAAATGATTTTAGCAATACCTAATGAATGAAGAACGTGTCTTTCGTAAAAATTCTCTGTGTCTTTTCGAGAAATAACATTGATTTGCTCATTCCAGAATTTATACAAACCTTCTAATTCCGTCAATTGTTTAAGTTGTAATTCCGTTAATTCCGGAAAGTATTTTTCAATAGTCTTCATTTTTGAAAAAATGTAAAGGTCTGTAAAAAATGAGAATAAGAAGTACTTTCAATGGTCGTTAAAAAGAGAATTAGATATTATCTTTTGTTTTAACCATCATAGTTGCTAAGAAGTCTCTCGCTCTAAATAGTTGCGCTTTAACTGTTCCTAAAGGTAAATTAAGTTCCTCAGCAATTTCTTCATAACTCAGTTCTTCAAAATATCTTTTTTCTACAAGTTCTCGGTATCTAGGTTTTAATTTACTCACGAGCATTCGCATGTGAATTATTTTTTGACCATGAATAATCGTTTCTTCAGGATCCATTGTGTGTGAGCGAGCGTCAACAAAAATAACTTCTCCATCATCAGTTTTGTAACCTGTATCCATTGAAGTGACTTTTATTCGTTTTTTCCTGATGAAATCAATACAGTTATTTGATGCAATTTTGAACAACCAAGTACTGAAAGCAAAGTTTGGCGAATATTGTTCTAGACGACTAAAGGCTTTTCCAAATGCTTCAATTGTTAAATCATCAGCGTCATCAGTATGTTTAACCATTTTAAACATAGTATAGTAGATTGATTCGCGGTAACGATCCATTAATTCAGCATAAGCTGCTTGATTGCCTTTTTTGGCTGACTCAACAAGTATGAGATCATGCTTTGCTTTATCCGATAAATGTTCTATTTCTACCATTTATTTGGTTCCTTTTTCTCCGTAGTGTAATAAATTATCGGTATCAAAAAAACATATAATATGTCCCAAAGAGGAAGGTATTTTATAAAGCTGTTTTCATTTAGCTTCATAAAGCATCTTCCCTGTATCCACCACTTTAAACCTACAGTGAACACGAATATCGATAATGTTAACCAACGGAATTCCGTATTGAACATCAAAATAACAAAAGAAAAGAGCAACATTAACAGTGTTAGAGGATATATTCCTAACATCGCTTTTTTAATAACTCCATATCGATTAGCTGTAGTGTAATGTCTCGTTTTTTGTCTAATCCAAGAACTCCAAGAATTATTCGCTTCAGAATAACAATAGGAATATTTGTCAATATTAATTGCATAATTTTTATTCTTAGCTGCCTCCTGAATAAATAAGTCATCATCACCAGAGGGCAAAGCATAATGTGATTTGAATCCTTGTACAGTATTGAAAGCCGTTTTTGTGTAAGCCAAATTCCGACCTACGCCCATATAGGGCAATCTAGACAAAGCCATTGAAAAATAATTTACAGCAATCCATGCAGTATCAAAGCGAATTAATCGGTTTAAGAATCCTTTTCGGGAAGTATAAGGTCCGTATCCCATTACAATTTCTTTTCCAGGAACAAATTTTTGAGCCATACTCTTTAACCAACGATTAGATGATGGCTTACAATCCGCATCTGTGAAAAGTAAATGCTCATATTTCGCACTTTTAATACCTAAGGTCAATGGGAGTTTTTTTCCTGGTTTCAAATGTGGGTTACGTCCAATCTCAATTACACGCAAATTTGGAAATTGTTGACAAAAAGCAGTTAAAAGATATGCAGAGTCGTCAACAGATTGATGATTAATAACTATTATTTCAAATTCAGGATAATTTTGTTGTAAAAGCAATGGTAGATTTTCATACAAATTGTCTGATTCATTCCGAGCAGCAACAATTATACTTAATGGTGGTAAATTTGCTTCGTCGATCACTGGATTCTCTTTTAAAAAAGCTAATCTACCGTATATGTAAAATGTATAAAGTAAATTAATGAACGCCATTGAGGAGAAAAAAAAGAAGGTAATAAGTGGGATACCTAATTCAAATATGGGTAAAAATTTCATTCCTCTTTAAAGCTTTGGTGCAAAGATGGGACGCATAATGAAATACATGTATCTTTGTGGCGTTTATTTTTCAACAATTTATGCACTTCGATTTACAAATTACCGATACCAAAACAAAAGCAAGAGCTGGACTACTTCATACGGATCATGGTGTGATTGAAACACCTATTTTTATGCCTGTTGGAACAGCCGGTACAGTTAAAGGTGTTCATCAACAAGAACTTAAGAGTGAAGTAGATGCTCAAATAATTTTGGGAAACACGTACCATTTGTATTTACGCCCAGGACTAGAAGTCATAGAAGGGGCAGGTGGTTTACACAAGTTTATTGGTTGGGACATGCCGATTCTAACAGACAGCGGTGGTTATCAAGTTTATTCAATGTCTGGATCAAGAAAAATAATCGAAGAAGGTGTTAGATTTCAATCTCATATTGATGGAAGTTATCATTTCTTTACGCCTGAAAGAGCTATTGATATCCAGCGAACAATTGGTGCAGATATCATTATGGCTTTTGATGAGTGCACGCCATATCCTTGTGAATACGATTATGCAAAACAATCTATGCACATGACTCATCGTTGGTTGAAGAGATGTTTTAGTCAAATGGAAATTACAGAACCTAAATATGGTTTCAACCAAGCACTTTTTCCAATTGTTCAAGGTAGTGTATACAAAGACTTAAGAACTGAATCAGCTGAAACAATAGCCTCTCATAATGCAATAGGCAATGCAATTGGTGGATTGTCTGTTGGGGAACCTGATGAGGAATTGTATAGTATGACAGATCTTGTTTGTTCAATCCTTCCGAAAGAAAAGCCACGCTATTTAATGGGAGTTGGGACTCCGGTAAATCTTTTAGAATGTATTTCAATGGGTGTGGATATGTTTGATTGCGTTATGCCAAGTCGAAATGGAAGACACGGAATGCTTTTTACATCTGAAGGAATTATTAATATCAAAAATGAAAAATGGCAGTTTGACTATTCTGCTATTGATCCAAATGGAACAGCCTCTGTTGATCAAGTATATTCAAAAGCTTATTTGAGACACCTTATTAAATCTAAAGAAAATTTGGGAATTCAAATAGCAACTATTCACAATTTAGCATTCTATTTAGCGTTGGTGAAAGAGGCAAGAAAGCACATAATTGATGGTACTTTCGGTCAATGGAAAGACAAAATGATACCTAAATTGCAAAACAGATTATAGTAAATGCTTAAAATACTAGATAAGTATATAATTAGAAAGTTTCTAACAACATTTTTTTTCATGTTGGGAGTAATTATGTTGCTTTCAATGGTATTTGACTTGTCTGAAAGATTAAGTGAATTTATTGATAATAAAGCCCCTTTGTCAGCAATTGTGTTTGATTATTATCTCAACTTCATTCTGTTTTACGGGAATACTTTTTCTTCCATGATCATTTTTGTGTCAGTAATTTGGTTCACAGCAAAAATGGCTCAAGACACAGAAATAATTCCAATGTGGAACAGTGGAAAACCATTTCACAGGTTTTTGAGACCTTATATGATAGCGGCAACAATTCTCATGTTGATTTCCTTAGTAATGAATCATTTTGTTTTACCCAAGTCAAATCAAAAACGACTAAGTTTTGAAGAGAAATATTATAGAGAATCGAGGTCAGTGAGTGATTATCATGCCGAATACCCAGGTAATCAAGTGGTTTATTTTTCGTCATTTACTACAGAGGAGAAAATTGTCAATAACTTCGTTTTAGAACAATGGGACGATAAAAATAAAATTAGCTACTTTTTAAAGGCACGCACTGCAACGAATATCGAAGGCACAAATAATTGGGTGTTAAATGATTATTTTGAAAGGTATATTGGATATCCAAACGACAGAATCATTGAAGGACATCAGAAAGACACGGTTTTTAAATTTAATGTGGACGAAATGTCTCAAAGAGATAATGTTGCAGAGGCAATGACTTTTAGTCAATTGAAATCGTTTATTAAAAGAGAAAAAGAAAAAGGTTCAGCCAATGTTCCAATGTATGAAATTGAATTATATCAAAGAACTTCTTATCCATTTGCTACCTATGTTTTGACAATTATAGGTGTTTCAGTTTCCTCTAGAAAGAAAAGAGGAGGAGTAGGAGTGAATATCGCTTTGGGTTTAGGAATCATTTTCATTTATATTTTTGCAATGAAAGTCACGACGGTCGCAGCAATAAATGTTGGATTCCCCGCTTCAATTGCTGTTTGGGTTCCAAATATCATGTTTGGAATAATTGCATATGTATTGTATCGTTTCGCTCAAAAATAAATTGATTCAATATTAAAAATTCGTGTGTTTTTATGTTGAATAATATAGAAATTTTTAAGTTTTTGACTTTTATTTTTCGTTTTTTAACCTGAACCACAAGATCAGTTTCAATTATAAAAATGTAATCCAGTTGTTAATAAAAAAGTCAATTTAATGAAGTCTAAAATTGGGTTATATAGTATTTACAATCGGTATAAATCATTACATTTGTAGCACATTTATTTTATATGGAAAGTACATTGCAACAAGAAGCGACTTTAGAACAAGCATTAGATCTTGGTTTACGTCAAGATGAGTTTGAAATGATTAAAGTAATCTTAGGAAGAACGCCTAATTTTACAGAGACTGCTGTTTATTCAGTGATGTGGTCAGAGCATTGTTCTTATAAAAATTCAATCGTTTGGTTGAAGACTTTACCGAAGGATGGTCCACATATGTTAGTTAAGGCAGGTGAAGAAAATGCAGGTATGGTTGATATTGGTGGTGGATTAGGATGTGTTTTTAAAATAGAATCACATAATCACCCAAGTGCATTAGAGCCTTATCAAGGCGCTGCAACTGGAGTTGGTGGTATCAATAGAGATATTTTTACAATGGGAGCTCGTCCAATTGCTCAGTTGAATTCATTGCGTTTCGGTAACATTGAGAATGATAGAACAAAATGGCTTGTAAAAGGTGTAACTAAAGGAATTGGGGATTATGGAAATGCTTTTGGTATTCCAATTGTTGGAGGTGAAGTTTTCTTTGATGATTCATACAATACAAACCCTTTAGTTAATGCATTTTCAGCTGGAATTATAGATTCGAAAAAAGTAATTTCTGCAAAGGCTTCAGGGCCAGGAAATCCAGTTTTCATTGTTGGGTCATCAACAGGTAAAGATGGAATTGCTGGAGCAGCATTCGCTTCAAAAGATATTACAGAAGATTCAGCAAATGATTTACCATCTGTACAAGTTGGAGATCCATTTATGGAGAAATTGTTATTAGAGGCAACAATGGAATTGGCTCAAACGGATGCTATTCGTGGAATGCAAGATATGGGTGCTGCTGGAATTACTTGCTCTACTTGTGAAATGAGTGCTGGTGGAAATGTTGGAATGGATATCAATTTGGATTTAGTTCCTACACGTCAAGAAAACATGTTGCCATATGAGATTTTACTTTCTGAATCTCAAGAAAGAATGTTAGTTGTGGTCGCTAAAGGACAAGAGGATATTGTAAAACGAATTTTTGACAAATGGGATTTACATGCTGAAGAAATAGGTGTTGTAACTGATTCTGATCGTGTTCGCTATTTCATGCACGGAGAAATGGTTGGAGATGTTCCAGCTGAATCTTTAGTACTTGGAGGTGGTGCACCACAATATAATAGAGAATACAAAGAACCTGCATATTATCAAGAGTATAAGAAATTCAACATGGATGATGTGAAACAACCTGAAGATTTGAAGGAAGTAGCATTTAAAATGTTGCAAATGCCAAATATTGCTTCTAAACGATGGGTTTATGAGCAATATGATTCTATGGTAGGGACAAAAACAATGACGACTAATCGTCCTTCTGACGCGGGTGTTGTAAATATTAAAGGGACTAATAAGGC
>VFKM01000050.1 GCA_009885545.1 Flavobacteriales bacterium | reverse complement strand
TTAAATTAGGATATAGTTATGATGTAACTGTATCAAAATTAAATAATGGAGTTTCAGGTGGGTCACATGAAATCTCAATGGGAATTAATTTGAATTGTAAAAAGAAACCACTTTCGTTTAAAACGATTTCGTGTCCTTCTTTTTAAAGATATTCCACTCTTCGTCTTCCTGGTTAAAAAGAGTGGTCTTTTTGCCTGCGGCACTACACCGTGGTAAGTTTGTTGGAAAGGTTTACTCCGTTGAGTAAACCTTTTTTTTATGTATTGAGCAATTAATTTTTTTATAAAAAAATATTGAATTTCGATTTAATTTATTTGTTCAAAATAAGAAGGAATTTTATCAATAACATCTTTTTTAGAACGAATCCAGTAACAATTTGAATGGAAAACTAATTCGATTAAATCAGCATCCCTAAGTTTGGTGAGATGCGAATTTACTGTTGATTTTACTAATTGAAGATCTTTAACAAGATCAATATTTCTTGTAAACATTTCTTGTTTTAAGAGTGATAAAATTCTAATTCTCGCAGGGTGGGCAAGAGCTCTAGCAATGTTAGCAGATTTTATTTCGTCGATTGAATATTGATTTGTTTTACTAGCTCCCATTTTAAGTTTTAAATGTTGTTTCTATCTAAGTTAATTTAAAACTTTTGTTTGCACAAGTAATTCTGTTTCAAAATTCGCGAATTCGAAAATTTTCAAGTTCGCGAATTCGCAATATGTCGAACACCAAAATAGCAGTATAATCGGTACTAAAAAAAATCATTCTGTCGAGTAAACCTTTTTTCCTTTTATGTATGTATACGTTGAAAAATTTGGTTGGAATTCTGCTAAAGCAACTACTGGATTTTCAAAAATCACGAACGTCGCATCTTTCCCTTTTTGCAATGTCCCAATTTCGTTTTCTTGAAAGGATGCAAATGATGCCCATGTTGTCATTCCTTTTATACATTCTTCGAGTGTTATTGATTCATTACTATAATACCCACTTGCAGGAAAATTGTCGTAATTCTTTCGATTTACAGCGGCGTGAATGGTCAAAAATGGATCGGTCAATTCAACAGGAAAATCAGTTCCAATAGCCAACATACCATACTGTTTTAACAAAGTTCTGTATGCATAGGCACCTTTCATTCTTTTTGTCCCAATTCTTTCTACTGCCCATCTTTGATCACTCACAGCATGAGTTGGTTGAACAGATGGAAACACACCATATTTACTAAACAAATCAAAATCCTTAGGTTCAACAACTTGAGCATGCTCAATTCTCCAACGGTGATCTTTGTTAGTTTCATAAACACGTTGATATAAATCTAAAAGAATTTTATTTGTCGAATCACCAATAGCATGCGTGTTCATTTGATAACCGATTTTCTCGCAAATTGACGCAATTCGTTTCATATCATCAACACTAGTTGTTAAAACTCCATAATGATTGTGCTGATCTGAATAAGCTTGTTTCAACAATGCTCCACGAGAACCTAAAGCACCATCTCCCATAACCTTAAAACTTCTGATGAGTAAATTTTTATAAGTGTAAACTCCATTCTTTTTGGCAAAAGCAATATTTTTTTCACTAGGCATTAACATCGCATACAAGTTTAAATCAAAAGAATGATTATCAATCAATTCTTTAAATAAAGCGATGTCTCCAAATTGAATTCCTGCCTCATGTACTCCTGTAATTCCATATTGGAATAGTTCAGTTTGAATATCTTTTATAGCGCCAATAAATTCTTTTTTCGGAAATGGAGGAATAAGTTCATATATTGGATTCATAGCATTGTCGCCAAGTAAACCTGTACATTTACCATCTTTTATATAGATAATTCCCCCGTCTATTTTAGTGGAAGGGTTTATTTCAGCAAGCTTTAAAAGTGCATCATTCGCCAATAAAACATGCCCATCAATTCGAATCAAACAAATTGGAATATTTGGGTATAATTCATTCAGTTTTTCGTTTGTAGGAAAATCTTTAGAAGACCATAACGATTGATCCCATCCTCTTCCAAGAATAAATTTACGTTTGTTTTTAGTTTGATATTTTTCAATTCGAACGATTATTTCATCCATAGATTTACACCCAACCAAATCAACACTTAATATTTGCTGTGCATATGACAAAATATGTCCATGTGCATCTGTGAAGCCAGGATAAACATCTTTACCACCAGCATCAATTTCTTCTTCAGAGCTATAGCGGTTGAGAATTTGTCTTTCTGGACCAACCTCCACAATTTTACCATCCTTAATTGCCATAGCATCAAATACACCATTTGCATCATCCATTGTATGAATCTTTGCGTTGTGAACGATTAAATCAACAGATTTTCCTTTGTAACAAGAATTTAGAAGAAGTAATAGTAAAAAAAAGCAAAAGGGAAAAGTGAAGATGGTTCTCATAATCATTATGTTTTAGTCAAAAATAATCAATTATACTGAATCCCAAATTCCGAATCTCTTTAGTATCTTTGCAAGCAAATTCAAATTTTAATGGAGACTCCAAAAACATATGAGCCGCTGAAGGCAGAAGAGAAATGGTATGCACATTGGATGGAAAAAGGTTATTTTCATTCAGTACCAGATGAACGTGAGGCTTACACTATTGTTATACCACCCCCGAATGTCACTGGTGTCTTACACATGGGGCACATGTTGAATAATACGATTCAAGACGTTTTGATTCGTCGTGCTCGAATGCTTGGAAAAAATGCTTGTTGGGTTCCAGGAACTGATCATGCTTCAATTGCTACTGAGGCGAAGGTAGTTCAGAAATTGCGTCAAGAAGGAATTAAGAAATCTGATTTAACGCGTGATGAATTCTTGAAACATGCGTTCGAATGGAAAGACAAGCATGGTGGAATAATTTTAGAACAGTTAAAAAAATTAGGTGCTTCTTGTGATTGGGAACGCACAAGTTTCACAATGGATCCAGGTTATTCTGAATCTGTTTTGGATGTTTTTGTTGATTTATACAAGAAAGGTAGAATTTATCGTGGTGTAAGAATGGTCAACTGGGATCCAGAGGCCCTAACAGCTGTTTCTGATGAAGAGGTTTTACACAAAGAAGTAAATTCAAAATTGTTTTACGTTCGCTATAAAATTGCGGGAAGTGATGATCAATGGTTGACAATTGCTACAACTAGACCTGAAACGATTTTAGGGGACTCAGCAATTTGTATTAATCCAAATGACAAACGATTTACGCATTTACATGGTAAACAAGCGATTGTTCCAATATCCAACAGAACCATTCCAATCATTCAAGATGACTATGTTGATATGGAATTTGGTACAGGTTGTTTGAAAGTAACACCTGCGCATGATACCAACGATTACGATTTAGGAAAGAAACATTCACTTGAAACGATTGATATTTTCAATGATAATGGAACTCTGAACGAAAAAGGTTTGCATTATGAAGGTTTGGATCGTTTTGAAGTGCGAAAGCAAATCGAAAAAGAATTGTACGATAAAGGTTATTTAGTAAAGACGGAAGATCATATCAATAAAATTGGTTTCTCTGAACGCACGAATGCTGTAATCGAACCGAAATTATCATTGCAATGGTTTGTAGATATGAAGGAGTTGGCGCAACCAGCTCTAGAGAATGTAATGAATGGAAACATCAAATTTCATCCAGATAAATTTAAAAATACATACAAACATTGGATGGACAATGTCAAAGATTGGTGTATTTCTCGTCAATTGTGGTGGGGACATCAAATTCCTGCATGGTATTTTGGAGCAGGTTCTGAGGATTATGTTGTTGCTAAAACCGCTGATGAAGCGATGGCTTTGGCAACGGTTAAAGCCGGAAGAACAATTAGCATTTCAGAATTGAAGCAAGATGAAGATGTATTGGATACTTGGTTCTCAAGTTGGTTATGGCCAATTTCTGTGTTTGATGGTTTAACAAATCCAGGTAATAAGGAAATCAAGTATTATTATCCAACGAATGATTTGGTAACAGCACCTGAAATTATGTTTTTCTGGGTTGCCCGAATGATCATTGCCGGTTATGAATATATGGGGGATATTCCGTTCAAGAATGTTTACTATACAGGAATTGTTCGGGATAAATTAGGCCGTAAAATGTCTAAATCGTTGGGTAATTCACCTGATCCAATCGAGTTGATTGAAAAATACGGAGCTGACGGAGTTAGAATGGGAGTTTTGATCTCTTCCCCAGCAGGAAATGATTTACCATTTGATAGTTCTCAGTGTGAACAAGGTAGAAATTTCACGAACAAAATTTGGAATGCTTATCGTTTAGTTAGCGCTTGGGATGTTAGAGAAATTGAACAGCCAAAATCTTCTATAAAGGCAATTGAATGGTTTGATGCAAAGTTTAATCAAGAATTAGCAATCATCAATGATTTATTCGATAAATTCCGAATTTCAGAAGCATTAATGGCAATTTATAAGTTGGTTTGGGATGATTTCTGTTCATGGTATTTAGAAATGATTAAACCAGGTTATGAGCAGCCAATTGACTCAAAAACCATCGAAGCGACGAAAAATTTCTTTGAACAAATTTTGAAAGTTATTCAGCCATTCACACCGTTTATTGCTGAAGAAATTTGGCATTTAATTCGAGAAAGAAAAGAAGGTGATGATATCATTATTGCTGAATGGCCAAAGGTTAAAGCAGTGAATCAAGCGGTTTTGGATTCATTTACGAAAGGCGAAGAAGTAATCATCAATATTCGAAATGTTCGTAAACAAAACAACATTGCGAACAAGGTGAAAATGGATCTTTACATTAAAAAGAATAATGAAATCGATTCTTCTTTCGATTCTGTAATTGTGAAAATGGGAAATCTTTCCTTGTTAGAATATTCTGAAACAGCAATTTCAAATGCTAATTCATTCATCGTAAATTCAAATGAATATTATATTCCATTTGGGGATTCTATTGACATTGAAGCTGAAAAGGCTAAGTTGAAGGAAGAATTAGAATACACTAAAGGATTCTTGAATAGCGTTCAGAAGAAATTACAGAATGAAAAATTCATGGCTGGAGCTCCGGATCAAGTTGTTGTGATAGAACGCAAAAAAGAGTCAGAAGCATTGAGTAAAATAGCTATTCTAGAAGAGAAACTGACAAGTATGGTTTGATTTTCAAGAAATAATATTCGATTATATTGAATTGAAAAATCATTATTGATAAACACAAATTTGAAGACATGTTACACTTTTTAAAAAAACAATTAGCGAAATATAAACAAGCTAAACAAGGAGTTTTGGAATACGGAAGTGAAGTCCGAAATTTTGATATTGAAGGAATTGGAAAAGTAGATTTTGCTCAGTGGTTGCATCCTTCTGAAAAGCCTGTTATATTAACGAAATCTCATGTTGACTTTTATAGAGAACTTGCACAAAAAGGTGGGGTTATCGTTGATATTGGAACGCATACTGGAGACACGACTGTTCCAATGGCACTAGCAGTTGGGAAAGAAGGTTTGGTAATTGGTCTAGAGCCAAACAAATATGTTTTTAAAATTCTTGAAACAAACGCAAGTTTGAACAAGGAAATTACTTCTATTGATGCTTATTGTTTTGCAGCTACAAAAGATGAAGGAAGCTTTGTGTTCAATTATTCGGACGCATCATTTTGTAATGGCGGCTTTCTTTCTGAAATTAAAAACCAAAAACACAATCACAATTATGAACTAGAGGTTCAAGGAAAGAACTTACAGGATTTCCTTTATAAAAATTATGCTGATCGATTAGATAAACTAGATTTAATTAAGATTGATGCGGAAGGGTATGATAAAGAAATATTGAAAACGATTCCAAAAATATTGGACACGTACAAGCCTAATTTGATGATTGAGTGTTACAAAAAACTTACGTCAGAAGAAAGAGACGAATTGTTTGATATTACTGTTGGTCATGGATATACGCTTTATTATCTTGAAAATTTCGAAGAGGGAGGATTGAAAGTTGAGATAGCTAAAAATCAAATGAACGATAAAAAACATTTTGAAATGTTAGCGATTCACAAGGATCGTATGTGAAGTTTATAATCCAAGTACAGATTCCACTTTTTCGCAAACTTTGTGATGATCATAAATCGATACAGCATTCAATAAGATAGATGTATCGATTTTTTCTTGTTCAAGAAATTCTTTGATTTGCTCACTAAGACTTTTAGCATTTAGAGGTTCAAACAACTGTCCAAACTTTCCTTCACCAAGGATTTCTGGGCTTCCGCCACCATTACTAGCGATTACTGGAACTGCTGAAGCCATCGCTTCAATTGTGACCATTCCAAAAGTTTCTGCTTTAGATGCCATAATAAAAAGGTCAATAGCAGCATAAAAAATTTCAACATCCTTGCGGAAAGGTCGTATGAAAACTCTATAGGTCAAATTATATTTCTCAATCGTTTCAATTATTTCATCTGTATATTCTTCGCCAGATCCTTTCGTTGGTTCTCCTAAAAAACAGATGTTAATATTCTTGTTTTCTAATTGATTAATGGCGTCGAGTAAGAGAAGATGGCCTTTAAATGGATCAAACCGACCACTTAATCCTATTATAATCTGATTTTGTGGAAGTTCGAGAATATTTCTTGCTGTTTCTTTTGAAACATTATTTGAAAATCTTGATAAATCAAGTGCTGAAGGAATAAAATGAATTTTATTCTTATCAAATCTCGTCATTGTTTTTACTTGATCACTCAACCAGTTCAGCGGACAACACCAAGCATCCAATCCTTTGTATCGTATTGTGTGAAGTAAATTCTTTTTTGACACACCCATTTGCATTTCCATAAAATAGGATAGGTGTATTTTGTGATTTGCCTTGCGCTTTGCAATAACACTTACACTCAAATCTCTTGTGTCGCGAATAATAAGATGTGTGATGAGGAATTGATTTAAAATAGTAGCAAGTTTTTTACCTGCCTTGAAATCATAATATTTACGATGATTATCAATGTAAGCTACAGAGACACCAGAAGAGATGCATGATTCTGCAATAGGGGAATTGATTTTACATATCATCAGAACTTTATGACCACGCTCCTGCATCCATAATGCATTTTTGAGTTGGTTCATCTCTAATCCTCCCCAGCTCACAGAACTGCACAGATATGCTAGTTGATTGGAAGAATTTTTCGGCATTAAAATAACTTGGTTCTTTATTTATAAAGTACTTTTTGAACACTACTTTTTGAAATGTAGTGATAATTTTCCTTCGCTTTTTCAAAAACTTGTTTAGCCCATTTTAAATTTTCAGGATCTTTCGATAATGCAGTGTAAATAGGCATGAGGAATTTTCTTCGACCAACTTTCATCAAGAATTTCTCCATGTATGGGCGAATATCGGTATACCCACTATTGATTCCAAGCACGTACCATTCGTTCATAATCTCAGAGTTCCCCCAATTTTTGAAATTCAAATTTTTATCCAATTTCCGCATTGAATCAGGATCAATTTTTTTCGGTAAACGACGAATAAATGTCATCCATTCTTGAGCAATATATTTATCCCTTGTTAATTGAATGATTTGTTTCTTCTTCTTTTTGCGTCCTTTTACTTTAATCCATTTGATTTGTTTTTTGAAGATATCCTCTCCAGCTGCAAAACGATCAGCTAAAAGTTGCACTTGTTCAAATCGAGGAGAAACAATTTTTATGCAATTTTTAGGAAGACCTTCTTTGTAAATCCAATCATTTGTATTGAATTTAAGCTTATTTGGATTTAATAAATTAACGTTCAAATAATCGACAAAAATTTCAGTATTGATTGTTTTGAATGCATACTTCTTGAAATAACTTTTTAAGAATCTATCAAATTTTTCCCGTCCAATTTCTTTCTCTAATGTTTTTAAGAAGAATGCACCTTTCGTGTATGCAATATCAGTCATCCCGTCATCTGGGTTACGACCAATTAAATTCAATTTCAGTTGTGTGTCTTCTGGATGTTCACCAATTGAAATTTCAGCCATTTCAGCCTCCAATTCTTGAAATTCAATTAACGACAACATATCTGCGATTTCCTTACCATAAAGTGATTCCATAATTCTACTTTCGAAGTAAACTGTAAATCCTTCATTTAGCCAGAAATCATCCCATGAACTATTTGTTACGAGATTTCCTGACCAAGAATGCGCAAGTTCGTGAGCGATTACAGAAACCAAACTTCTATCACCCGCTAAAATTGTTGGGTTTACAAATGTCAAACGAGGATTTTCCATTCCTCCAAACGGGAATGAATAAGGCAACACAATTAAATCATATTGTTCCCATTGGTACTTACCATATAATTTTTCGGCAGCGCGAATCATTTTGGATAAATCACCAAATTCATAAGCACATGAATTAATCATTTCTGGTTCGGAATAAACTCCGCAAGTAGGACCTAATTTTCTGTAGTTTAAGTTTCCAACGGCCAATGCAATTAAATAGCACGGAATTGGTTGATTCATTTCGAATTCATAAATCCCTTCTGCATTCTTTTTTGTAGGATTCTTGGCACTCATTACTGCCATTAAATCCTTTGGCACTTTGACTTTTGCAGAATAAGTCAAACGGTTTGCAGGTGAGTCTTGTAAGGGAATCCAAGAGCGAGTAAGAATTGCTTCACCTTGTGTGTACATATAAGGGTGTGTTTTCCCAGCAGTAAGTTCAGGACTCAACCAATCTAAAGCTTCCGTTTTGTCAGTCGTTTTATAATAAATGTTGATGTATTTTGTGTCTTTGGTGATTTTAACTAATAATGGTTGACCAAGAATGGAATCTTTGTCCCAACGACCAATCATGAAATCCGTTTCTTTCTCAGCTCCTTTTCCTAAAGTAATTTTTTGAATGTCTAATGCTTTGATATCGAAAATAGCAGTATCTGCTCCAAAATTTTCCATTTCATGTCGCGCAACGCCATAAACAGTTTTCTTTTCAAAATCGACATCTAAATCTAAATGCAAATGTTTCGTTCGAATTTGACTTGTATTGGCATAACTGTGGTTATCTAAACTTGAATCAGCAATTATTTCAGTAGGACTAAGGTTCTTTTTAGAAGGCTCGTCGCAACCGTTTAATAAAAATACAGATAGAAATAAAAAGGTAATTAATTGGAGAAATTTCATTGGTCTATTTACAACAGTTTACACAAATTTAATTTTAATTCTTTGATTCGCAATCTTTGAAAGGATATGGTACACTCTTTATTCAATTTTAACCATAAGGATTGCTTAGAAAATAAACTCTAAACTTTCAGTTATAAACTAATCACTCTTCATTATCACTTTTTCACACGAACTCGGCATCTCGACTGTCGCTCGATGTCCTCGTTGTGCGACCTTTTCAACTCTAAACTTTCAGTTATAAACTATAAACTCATCACTCCACACTCATCACTCCTTACTCTTCTTCTCCATCAAATACCTCAAAACATCCGAAGCTCCCATTAAGCCAAATAGTGCAGGCATATAACTGATAGTGCCGTAAAAAGAACGCTTGAAGTTGGAACCATCGGTTAATTTTAAAGAAGTTTTTTGCTGTAATTCAGAAGAATAAACGGCTCTCACAGATTCAAATTTGACATTTTGTTTTTTGAGACGTTTTTTTAAATGAGATCCAAGTTGACAATTATGGGTCAAGTTTAAATTCGTAACTTGGACCCTGGAAGGATCTGTTTTTCCTCCAGCTCCTAAATGTGAAATGATTTTTACTTTCAAGCGTTTGCATGCAATAATCCATTCCAATTTTGGAGTCACTGAATCAATGCAATCCATCACGTAATCTGGTTTGTATTCTGCTAGTAAAGTCCAAACACGTTCTGGTAAAACAAATTCTTGAACGATGTTTAGCTTTAAATCAGGGTTAATATCTAATAAACGTTCTCCTAAAACAACTGCTTTATTTTTCCCTATTGTCGAATCCAACGCGGTAAGTTGACGATTTTTATTGGTAGGGTCAAAAACATCGCCATCAATGATGGTCATTTCACCGACACCAGCTCGAGCGATAAATTCAGCAGCAAAAGATCCAATTCCACCTAATCCTACAATTAAAACATGTGCTTTTTTCAGTTTTGCTAATTTATCTGGACTAATTAATAATTCTGATCTTTCTAACCAATTACTCATATTCTAAAAATGCGTTTAAAGTTATTCTCAATAATTTCTTCCAATTCGGGCAAAGTTAATTTTTTTAAAGCTGAAACTTTCTTATAGATTTCTAAAATGGTGATTTCTGAATCGTCAGTTTCTAAAAATAAACGGTCGTTTGGGATTTTTAGAAGTGCCATTTGTAACGTTGTGTTATTCAAAATAGCTGCTCCAATACTAATCATTAATCCTTCTGCAAGAACGCTTTCAAGAATGGTAACCTTACTGAAACCATGAAAAATCCAAGTTTGTTTGGGTTGAATTTGACTTTTAATAGCGACTATTTCATTCCAAGATTTCACACAATGGATTATCACTGGACGATTTATTTTTTCTGCAATTAAAACTTGATCAATAAAACACGATTTTTGAATTTCAAGCGCCGGTCCTTGAACTTTGTCAAGACCAATTTCTCCAATCGCCAGCATAAATTTATCATGTGCATTATTTTCTATTTCCCTAATCTTTAAATCATTAGTTGCAGAATCCCATGGGTGAATACCAAATGAATAATAACAAGGGGAATTGGAGGATTCTAAACCATTGACAATTTCAATAGAATCAGCCCACTTGTAATGTGTATGTATGTTTACTAACATTTAACTAATTGTTATCATTCATTCAGCGAATATTTAAATAATTTTTATATTTTCACCACTTAAACTACAATATTATATGGAAAATTCTGTTCAAAAAGGACATCCAAAAGGATTATATCTCTTGTTTTTCACAGAAATGTGGGAAAGATTTAGTTACTATGGAATGAGAGCAATCTTCACTTTGTTTATGGTGAATGCATTAATGTTCGATAAGTCCCTTTCTTCTACAATTTACGGTAATTATACGGGGCTCGTATATTTAACTCCGCTTATTGGTGGTTACGTAGCAGATAGATACTGGGGAAATAGAAGATCAATTTTCATTGGTGGTATCATGATGGCAATTGGTCAATTCTTTATGTTCTTGGCAGGTAGTTTTTATACAGAAGTTGGTTTTGCAACCATGATGATGTTTACTGGTCTTGGATTTTTGATTTTCGGAAATGGTTTCTTTAAGCCAAATATCTCAACGATGGTAGGTCAGTTATATCCAGAAGGAGATAAGCGTGTTGATTCAGCTTTTACGATTTTCTATATGGGAATCAATTTAGGAGCGTTTATAGCTCCATTGGTTTGTGGTACTTTGGGTGAAGTTTACGATGCTGACGGACTTGTTGTTCCGGCTGCTTTCAAATGGGGATTCTTAGCTGCTTGTATTGGTATGATTATCAGTATTATTTCTTTTGAATTGTTGAAAAACAAATATATAATCTCACCTACAGGAGAAGCAGTTGGTGCAAAACCAATCAAAGTAGCGAAAGTAAAAGTTGAAGGTACAAAGATCAATTTCAAGCAAATCATCAACTGGACAGTTATCTCTCTTGCTCTATTTATTTTCTTTAAAGGAATCGTAGCATTGGATTTAATTGGTGCGTTTATTTATACTGCTTGTATTATTGCTCCTGCTTCAATAATTACAGATAAAAGCTTGACTCCAGTTGAAAAACAAAAAATATGGGTAATATTTATCATTGCCTTTTTTGTTATTTTCTTTTGGTCTGCATTTGAACAAGCAGGTGCGTCTTTAACTTTCTTTGCTCAAGAGCAAACTGATAGAAGCATGTTTGGGTCTGAAATTCCAGCTTCGTATTTCCAAAGTATTAATGCTGTTGCTATTGTTATTTTTGCTCCAATTTTCGCCATTATATGGACAAGATTAGGTAAGAAAAACAGAGAACCATCTTCACCTGTGAAGCAATCAATGGGTTTATTCTTATTAGCTGTTGGGTATTTAATAATTGCCTTAGGGGTGAAAGATTTAGATCCTAGCCTTAAAGTGAGTATGTATTGGTTAGTAACACTTTATACTGTTCATACTTTTGGTGAATTATGTTTGTCTCCAATTGGATTGTCAATGGTTGTTAAATTGGCTCCGATACGATTTGCTTCTTTATTAATGGGAGTATGGTTCTTATCTACAGCAACGGCTAATAAGTTTGCGGGTGATTTAAGCTCTTTATATCCTGAAGAGGTACACATGGAAACAAGTGTTCCTGCTTCAAGTTTTACTTTTAATACGACTGATTCATTAATGAATAAGAATGTTCAATTGGATAGTAATTTTGTTGTGAAATTAGCTGCAATGCATCCTAATTCTGTTGCTAACATTGAATTAGTTTCTGATGGATTTGCAGAAGAGAAAGAATTAAGCTTTTTAGAAAACTTTAAAGTGAATTTATTTGGTTCAGGACCAGGTAAAGCAGATTCATTAGTTGCTATTACACCTGTTAAAGCTTCTAAAAATGAAGTTTCTGAATTCCACTTAAAACAAATTGTCGGTTCAGACCCTAAGTTTGCTTATGCGA
>VFKM01000179.1 GCA_009885545.1 Flavobacteriales bacterium | reverse complement strand
GGAAAAGCATTTAGAAATGAAATAGTTGCACGTCAGTTTATTTTCAGAATGCGTGAGTTTGAACAAATGGAAATGCAATTTTTTGTGCGTCCAGGTGAAGAAATGAAATGGTATGAATACTGGAAAGAAGCTCGAATCAAATGGCACAAAGCTTTAGGATTAGGAGATACTAATTACCGTTTTCATGATCATATTAAATTAGCACATTACGCAAATGCTGCAGCTGATATTGAATTCAATTTCCCAATGGGATTCAAAGAATTGGAAGGAATTCATTCCCGCACTGATTTCGATTTAAAACAACACGAACAATTTTCAGGTAAAAAACTGCAGTATTTTGATCCAGAATTGAATCAAAATTATGTTCCTTATGTTGTTGAAACTTCTGTTGGTTTAGACCGAATGTTTTTGGCAATTATGAGTGCTTCACACAAAAATGAAACATTAGAAGATGGGTCTGAACGTTCTGTTTTGAGTTTACCACCAGCTTTGGCACCTTATAAAGTTGCAGTAATGCCATTGACCAAGAAAGATGGCTTACCAGAAAAAGCGGAAGAAGTATTGAATCTATTGAAATTCGATTACAACTGTCAATACGATGAAAAGGATTCACCAGGAAAACGTTACCGTCGTCAAGATGCTATTGGAACACCTTATTGCGTTATGATCGACCATCAAACGATGGAAGACAATACTGTTACAATTCGTGATCGTGATACAATGTTGCAGGACCGTGTTGCAATTTCAGAGTTGTATAGAATCATTGATGCGAAGGCGAATATGAGGACTTTGTTGGTTGGTTAATAGTTATTAGTTGCGAACACCGAGGGCAGTATCGACCGAATGGTGGAGATAGTTACTAGTTACTGGTTTTCGAACCGTTTTAATTCGTCTTTTGCTGATAGGGTTATTTTAGAATAAGCAACTAGTAATTACCACGTAGCTTTTCCAACTAGTTTGCGAATACCCAATACAAGAAACAGAACCCAAGGAGTTCCATGCATGAAAAAATCGAACCAATCTAATCCAGCCATTGGGCGATTGTGAAAAATATTCATCAATTGTTTCCAAATATGTGCATGTGGAAAAAATGGCGCTAAACCAAGTGTTAAGGAGGCGATAAGTGAGAATTGGAAGAGGATTTTTTCTTTCATTTTTTGAATTTGAAGTACTGTTTCAAAGAAACGTTTAATTGTCAATTTTCATCAAATGTAAGTGCCGATTTTCGAACTGACTGTAACTCGTGTTACAAAGGTGATTTTAGCTTTTGGGATGTTTCTTCTTCCCAATCTTAATCCTATAGGCAATCAATGCAGGAATTCCCAAAATAAAAAGTCCTGCGAAAATATATCCTTTAGCCGTTAAATAATAATCGGCAATTTCCTTTGGTAAGTTTTTGCCGTATTCTAAACCAGAAACAAAATGCAAACTCAAAGGTCGAGGCTCGACCATCGTTGAAATTCCTGATTTGTAAACTATTTCTCCATCAAATAAATTTATAGGAAACAGGAAAAGTGGTAAACCAATAAGAATAACACCAATTAGAAAAATGTGAAGAGGCTTTAAAAGAAATTGTTTCATATAAATTTGTTGTGTTCAAAGGTACTTTATTTAGACATTTCAAATAGACTTTATTCTAAGCTTTTGTTATTCAAAACAATCTTTGTGTCAAATTCTCGTTATTTTAGCGCTTAACAAGATGAATTTATACTCGAACAAACAAAAATGGAAAATAGTACTCCTGATCTTTGCATTAGTGATGATTGGAGCGTCGTTATTTATTTCCAATAAAATTGTCAGTAAAGTAGGTGACCGTGAACGAGAAAGAGCGACTCAATGGGCGGATGCTATCAAGAAAAAATTAGATTTAGTTAGATTAACTGATCAAACGTTTACTCAATTAAGAATTAAACAACGAAAAGAAATCACTCTTTGGATTGACGCGACAAAAGAATTATCAAAAGAGACACCGCTTGACCAAATTCCAGATTTTACGTTTCCTTTAAAAATCATTAATGAAAACAAAGATATACCGGTCATAGTTTTAGATGACGAGCATAAAATTTCAAGTCACATAAACATAGATTTTGACACAACCAAGTTGCGAATTCTTTATCCTAATGTTAACCCACAGGAACTAGTAAAATTATTTGAAGATTCTCTTGTAGTATTAGCTGATAAATGGAAAGAGGTTAATCCTGCATTTACCATTGAAGTATATGAAGGGTTATTTATGACTTATGTTTACAATGACTCGAAGGAAATTAAAGAGTTGGAAAAAGATCGAAATGCCTTGGTGAATTCTTTTAACCAAGAGTTGATTAATAATGAAGGATTAGTTCCCGTTTTATTAGTCGATGCGGTGACAAATAAGGTTGTTGGGAGTAACCTAGAAAAAGAAAAATTAAAAGACAATAATTTATCAAAAACCATTTCAGAACTTAAAATTCAGAACGAACCGTTATTAATCGATTTTAAAAATGGAGAAAAGAATTATTTGTACTTTGATGATAGTCCAGAATTGAAGCAATTACAGTATTTTCCTTATATTATATTCTTAATTATCACATTATTCATTTTCATTGGATATTTGATATTCAGTACGTTTAGAAAAGCTGAACAAAATCAAGTTTGGGCTGGAATGGCAAAAGAAACGGCTCATCAATTAGGAACGCCGCTTTCTTCTTTAATGGCTTGGACACATTTATTAGAAGGTCAAAATATTGATCCGATGATAACAATTGAAATGCACAAGGATTTGGATCGATTGGAAAAAGTAACAGATCGTTTTTCGAAAATTGGCTCTGGCGCTAAACTGACTGAAGGTGATATAAGTGAAACGGTAAAAGGTGTGCTTGATTATTTAAGAGCCCGAATTTCAACTAAAGTGACTTTTGAATTTATTTCCAATGAGCCAATAATTATTTCACACAATGCCCCATTGATGGAGTGGGTGGTTGAAAATATTTGTAAAAATGCTGTAGATGCAATGGAAGGAGATGGGCAACTTATCGTGACAGTTCATAAAACACCAGAATGGGCACATATAGATATCAAAGATTCAGGAAAAGGAATAAATCCAAAACAACTTAAAACGATTTTCCAACCTGGTTTTTCAACAAAGAAACGTGGATGGGGATTAGGCTTGTCATTGGTAAAAAGAATCGTGAAAGAATACCATAATGGCAAAGTATTTGTCCTCGATTCACAAGTAGATGTTGGAACAACGTTTAGAATTTCGATTCCACTTTAATTAGTAAAATACCCCTGCGATGTATTGAGCTTGTCGAAATAAGCGACAGTCGAAGGGTCCTTTTTACTTATTTATAAGAATTACAAATTCTGTAAATCAACAGTTCTCATTGTCACAAAGGCTTTCAAGATTCTTTCTCCTACTCCAGGAACATCAACATGAATAAGATATACCCCTGAGGCGACAGCAATATTAGCATGATTATTCAAATTCCAATCTAAAAATGTATAGGTACTGCTTTTGTCATAAGATTTGATCAATTTACCTTGTACATTATAAATTTTAATAAAACAATTCTCAGGCAAATTGGTTATTTTGATACGCGTATCTAATTTTCCTGTTTCGTATTCCGAATAGGCATTATACGGATTTGGGACAACGTTGATTAATTTTAAGGCATCGATTAATGCCTGTCGGCTATCAGTAGCTGTTCGAACGGCAGCCATGTTCCAAGAATACATTGGTTTTCCATTATTCACTCCAGTAGCAGAATAATTTTTATATTCTTTATTGATCCTTAAACGAATATGGACATCCGTTGAAAGTAGTTGCTGACCATATTTCAATAATGGATATGCAATCCAACTCAAACTGCCATAAAGTTCTCTTTTCGCTAGCGCAGAGTTTGTTTCAACTTCTAACATTTTTTGATAAACAGCATTTGTTGCACTGTTTTCACCTTGGGCAGGAATATAGGCAGGGAAATTATAGCCAGAAATGAAACTATTTATTTCAGCAATTTTGTTATTGAATATATATAGTGGATGCATTCCACCCATAACTGGTTCTCCAACTGAATTAACAAGTTTTGATGTTGGATTCCAAATCATGTCCGCGCCATTTTCTTGTCCTATAAATGAATTTTCTCCAAAAGCCATATATAATCGTGCACCAGTTTCTAGATCAATAGCATATCCAGGAAACCAACCCATTCCTGTTTCGGAACCATCAGGTAAACCATATTTATTCACACTAAAACTTTTACGCATCTCACCTGCATTAGCATTCCCAAGCGTTAAATTTACGTCTCTGCCTAGTTCTATTACAGGACAGCGGGTCCATTTACTTTTATCATCGGTTAATACAATATCCACACTTGGTAAATAACTGATTGATGCATATGTTTTAAACGTTCCAGGATTAGTAGTATTAAAATAAGCCAGAGGCATATAATCTCCTTGATATCCAACCAATCGATGTGGCGCAATTCCACCGTTAAGTAATCCAGAAAATTTCTTTTCATTGTCTTGACCAAGCTCATCCTTATAATTACAAGGATTTAAATAGTTTGCAACATCTGTTATACAATCATAAGGATCCAATAACGGGTCAGTGTTTGGAGAATATTCACCAGATCTAATCCAATTTGTAGGATAAAAAGCATTATTATCTTCTACAAAACTCAACCATGGTTTAGAAGAATCAGCGAACAAAATGGTTGCGTCAATCATTTCCGTAACCTTTTCAAATGAATTGACACTTCCAGTATATTTTTTTTGTTGGATTTGAACGGAAATTCCCCATTGTGCAATGATTTGTTCGTTGTTACCTTCAATTGTCCTTTCGGAAGTCATAGAATCTAAAAGTGTTCCATTTTCTGATGCATAGCGATATATTACCCAACTTGATGTATCAGCTCCATTGGAGTTAGAACTTGTAAAATCTTTGAATTTACACTCAAAATAACCATCTGCAACATTTAGTGGATCTACAACTTTAATTTGAATTGGACCTCCATTACTTGCGTAAACTAATTTATTTAAAAATCCGTTTTGCAAAATACTACTTGTTGATGCTTCTGTTAATTCTAAAGAATGATTTCCATTTCCATATCCATCCAAACGAGTAATTTCAGGCGATTGACCGTAATCTAAATAATGCAAAGTCCCACCAGCTTCCGGAAGTGGATTATGAGGGATTGCTTCAACGAATTTGACTTCGCCACTAGCAGCTTTTCTGCATGCTAAATACCTTTTTTGTTGTCCATCAAGTGCTTCAGGATCATTTGGGTTATAGTTTTTGAAATTATTGTAGGCATATGAAATAGCCATGTAATAGTATCTTTTAAAATTCACCAATTTGCTTGTTCCTTGTGCAAATAAATCTTCCGTAACACTGAAACTATGGCGTATACCTTCGTCTTCTCCATCCACTCTTTCAACAGGGATACTTGCTCCTAAATCTTCGTCAAATTCGAAATTGATGATTTTTGAAATCCCATCTTCAATGTCACATTGCGCAACAAGTCTTGCTTTTTCTGGATTTGTCAGATCAGATAATGTCGCTTGTTTATTCTGTAATTGATAAATTTGATAACCTTGGAAATGATATGATTTGTCTGCATTTGGGTCAGTTGAGACAATAAAAGGATCTTTTTCTTCATATTGCTCATTGTAATTGTT
>VFKM01000171.1 GCA_009885545.1 Flavobacteriales bacterium | reverse complement strand
TTTTAGAAATAAGTTTAGAAGGATCTGTAGGATAAAAAATAATTCGGGATTCAGAATAAAAATATAATAGTATGATTAAGATTTCAAATTTACATGCATCAATTGATGGGAAAGAAATACTAAAAGGCTTAAACCTTGAAGTAAAGGCTGGAGAAATTCACGCAATTATGGGCCCTAATGGTGCTGGAAAAAGCACATTGGCAGCTGTATTAGCTGGGCGTGAGGAATATGAAGTAACTGAAGGATCTGTTGATTTTGATGGTAACGATTTATTAGAGTTATCAACTGAAGATAGAGCAAGAGAAGGTTTGTTCTTAGCTTTTCAATACCCTATAGAAATTCCTGGTGTATCAAATATCAATTTTCTTAGAACATCGTTGAATGAAATACGCGAATACAAAGGAGAAGAGCAAATATCTGCAAAGGATTTCTTAGCGAAAGTAAAAGAAAAATCTGCCTTGGTGGAATTGGATCCCAAACTAGCATCACGATCAGTTAACGAAGGTTTTTCTGGAGGAGAAAAAAAACGCAACGAGATCTTTCAAATGGCAATGTTAGAGCCAAAACTTGCCATCCTTGATGAAACGGATTCAGGATTAGATATTG
This sequence comes from Flavobacteriales bacterium, assembly GCA_009885545.1. Classification (GTDB taxonomy): domain Bacteria; phylum Bacteroidota; class Bacteroidia; order Flavobacteriales_D; family Crocinitomicaceae; genus M0103. The sequence goes on along the minus strand of VFKM01000171.1, from coordinate 18,780 downwards.
ATGCATTGAGAATTGTTGCAAGTGGTGTGAATAAATTAAAATCTGACAAAAATGCCACTATTGTAATCACACATTATCAAAGACTTTTAGATTATATTATTCCTGATTTTGTTCACGTTTTATATGACGGAAAAATTGTAAAATCTGGCACTAAAGAATTGGCTTTAGAATTAGAGGAAAAAGGGTACGATTGGATCAAAGCAGAAGTTGAAACGAACTAATTAAATGAAGATGAACACGATTGTACACGATTCAAAAATTAGCACGTTCGTTGAAAAACTGACAAAAACTTTACTACCTCTGAATCCTGCGTTAATTACTAAATCTCTCGATGTTATTGAGAATACTGATTTCCCTACAACAAGGGATGAAGCATGGAAATATACGCGACTAGGTAAAATAACAGGAATTAAACTTGAAGACAAAGTTGATCGTTTTGGATCTCTTTCAAGAGAAAAAATTAACGCCAAATTTCAGATTTCTAGAAGCGGGTTGACTTTTGTTTTTGAAAATGGTGTATTCAGAAGTGACTTGTCTTCTGGAGAATTCCCAAAAGGGGCAACAATTAAGCCTTTAACGGGGTGTTCTAAAGAGGAATTAAGTTCTTTAGGAGAAAATGTAATACTATCGGGAGAAGTATTCAATGCTATAAATACGTTGTTTGCAGTTGATGGAATTTACATTTCAGTAGACAAGAATATCGTTATTGATGAGCCAATACAATTTATTCATTTATTGAGTGGTACAAATTCAATTGTGAACACACGTAATTTTATTCAACTTGCTCCTTTTTCAAAAGCTGAAATTATTCAAAGTTATTATTCCCTAGATGCGAACAAAGCATTTACAAATGTTGTAAACGAAATAAACGTAGCTGAGAATGCTCATTTGACAATTAACAAATTGCAATGTGAAACTGAGAATTGTTACCATATATCAACTGAACAAGTCGCACAAGAAAAAGATTCATACTTTTTAATAAATACAATCACATTGAATGGTACTTTGGTGCGAAACAATTTAAACATAGCTGTTAATGGTGCCAATTGCGAAACACACTTAAATGGTGTTTATTTATTGAAAGAAAACCAACATGTAGACAATCACACCGTTGTAGATCATAAAGCACCACATTGCGAATCCCACGAATTGTATAAGGGAGTTATTGATGATAAAGCAACGGCCGTTTTTAACGGAAAGGTATTTGTCAGAAAGGATTCTCAAAAAATAAATGCGTTTCAGTCAAATGCAAATGTATTATTGAGTGATGATGCTGCTGTGAATTCGAAGCCAGAATTAGAAATATATGCTGATGATGTAAAATGTTCGCATGGTTCTACAACAGGTCAATTGAATGAAGAAGCGGTGTTTTATCTGCGAACACGGGGAATTTCAGAAAAATCTGCTCGTCATCTTATGGTTTCTGCATTTATTGAAGATGTGATTTCAAAAATAGAAAATGAGTCAGTTACTGATTTCACTCATTCGATCATAAAAGAAAGATTTGGTTGGGAATTCTAGCCTTAAAAGAAGTGGGAATTAAGGAAAAAGGAAGAAGGTAAAAGTAATTTGATTCTAAGAAATGACACTTTTTACTTTTTACTTTTTACTTTTTACTTTTTACTTTTTTAGAATCAATCATTATAAAAATCAATACCGTCTGCGTCCATATTATCAAAATCCTTAATCAACAGGGCAATTTCACTCATTATTTGAGCTTTTTGAGGATCTTTTGGATCTGTATCTTTTACATAATCACTCAGATGTAATTGACTTTCTAAGATATGTCTTTCTTCAAATGTTCCTTCTAAATTTTCAATAATCGTCAAGCATTCCAATGCTTCCATGAAGTTTCCATCGACAGCGATTTCTACAAATTCAGGCAAGAAATAACTGTAGTCCAATTTGCTATTCCAAAGCGTAGATAAAAGAACTTGACGTAAACTTAAATAGTTGGTGTCCGCAATTATTCTCATCATTTCGTCTACTGCCCTACTATCTTTCAAACTACAAAGAAATTCTACAATTTCTCCTCGATTTTTATCTGAAAGGTCAGTCAGCAATAGTTTAACCATTGGCTCGAGAATTGAAGGATCACCATTTGTTTGAAGTGCACTAATTGCACCACTTATTTTTAATTCATTTTCAGAATTTAATGTGTCAATAATTTGTTTGATTTTTTGTGTAATTTTTTTTCCAGAATCCATCGCAATCTCCACTTTTTTAGTGTAAAGATAATTATTTCAAACCATTGAAACTATGAACTGAGAATGTTGAATATCTTTGTACCATGAGTAAATTGTTATATTTATTTTTTAGCCTATTTATGATTGTAAGTTTAACAGCCTGCAACCTAGAAAAAGCGCGCCCCAATAAAAACCAATATTTAATTATCGCTTCAGATTGTTTAGAATCGAAAGACGCTTCACTTTTTAAAACCTTTAAAAAATTAGAAGGAATTAAGGTTTGTATTCTTCATTTATCCGCTGACAGCATTCAACGCAAGATAAAATCTGAAGGAATAAATTGTGAGATCGATGCCGTTATTTTAACGTCGGTTTATGATATGAATAATCTTGATAAATCTAATTTATTACAAGTTATTTCAAACGAAAACTTCCCTGCTAATCTAGCCAAAAAACATATTTCAAAAACAAAGACTTGGGCTGGAATTGGTGTAAATCCTTATGTGATTTTTACTAAAGATGACACACTTCAAAAAATTAAATCATATAGAAATTTATTGAATAAATTGACATGGTACTCAGATCTAAAGACAGAATCAAATTGGTTCCCTTTTTATTCATTTATTGTGAAAAAGATAGACCCAAAATCAAAATTCAATGCAAAAAATTGGATTACTCAATTCGAAAACAACAAACAAAACAGCACAACTTATTCAGATAGTATAGGGCCTTGTAAAGTTTATTTAACGACATATTCGACATATCGAAAAAGCATCACAGAAAAAAAACCAATTTACAAAAAAGGAAAACTTGTGTTTCCAAATCAACACATCGGAGGTAATTACTATAACATGGTTTGTTTTGGCATCGTTAAACAAGCTCCAAATTTCACGAATGGAATTAAATTTTTCAATTATATATCATTGAAAACAGTAAACAATCGTTTAAACAATACCTTAAATAATTTTCCAATCAATTTTGATGAGTCAAGTATTTATGCTTATCAGAAGAATTTCAGGTTCAAAAAATACTCTGCATCACCAGTTCAACTCGTGACTAATTATGATCGCTTGAAAAAAATTCTTGAGTCGATTAATTGAAATAAAAAATAAAAGGCAAATCTATAAGCCGGGTTCTGTTTTCTGACACGAAGTCAAAAAGTCTATCATTTCTCTACCCTTGCTATCACTAACAAGATCTATCGATCTACCCTCCGGGATTAGGCGAGCAACCCTCAAGCCCCGGTATACATGATCTTTCAGTCCGTAAGGTTTACCTTGCAACCGACATCACTGACGGCACGGTGAGCTCTTACCCCACCTTTTCACCTTTTCCTCAATGAGAATGCATCTCATCGAGGTAGTTTTCCTTTCTGTGGCACTTTCTGTCCCCAACAATGTTGAAGCCTTCCTGTTAGGAAGTACGGCGCTCTGTACTGCCCGGACTTTCCTCTCTCCCGATGAATCGGGACAGCGATAGACCGATTTGCCTTTGAGCAAAGATACGAATAGAAATGGGTTATTGTTTAACGAATGTCTTAACTGTGTTATTTACGCCAGAAATAATTTGAATTTGATATACACCAACTGCATAAGACGAAATATCAATTTGAGCATTTAAATTCATATCAAGAACTTTCGATTCAATTAGACGGCCTTTATCGTCAAATACTTTAATACTGTTTATCCCGTGTTTTGCCGAAATATTAATTTCATTCGCCGCTGGGTTAGGATAAATATTAAAATCATTCTCCAAATCTGTTAAACCTGCATCCATATATCTATCAACATCACGGTACTCAATAGCCGTTACGATTTCATCTCCAAAAATTTCGTTGGTAGTGATTCTTAAAATGGGTTCTTTTTCGCCATTTGTCCACCATTCATATTCATGAGTTGCTGGTATTGGAATTGGTAACCAAATAGCACCAACAATTGGAAATGTATAATATATTGAATCCACTTCGGTAATGTCATGCTTAATTCTTAAAACATCAAATGAACCATATGGTGTTGTAATTGATCCATATCCGTCAACAGTTGTTGTTCGTTCTCTATGCTGATTCCATTTTGCATCAACAACAGGATTAAAATCGATTAGTGTATATCCTCTAGAATAATGCGAATTTCCAAATTGAAGCGGTAAATCATAATGTGTTTCTATCGTATCAGATTGAAATGGAATTTCGGTTCCGCTAATATTCATTGAAAAACCAACAGATGTAAGTGAGTCTGCAGTACTCCTGGTGAATTGATAAATGTTTTCTATTGTTATTGGTAAAAAGGACGTTATTTCAGCTATTGGAATCGCAGTAGATTCAAGGTAATACGTCGAATTATAATTTGTAGGCGCAAATTCCCCTAACATAAATCGAATAAATAAAGGAGCATCTGCAGTAGAATAAAATTCTTTTATAATTTGTGAATTTGGAACCAAATTTGAAAAATCCCAAGTATATCCTGATCCAGTAGATAAAAAATCAAATCCACTATCTGTTGCTTGACTCATTCTAACCGTATCTGCTGCAGTCGCAAAATCAGCTTGTGTTAATTGAATTTGAGCGTTTATTGAAAATGAAAATGTTAACGTAGTTAAAATAAAAATTAATCTCATCATAAAATTTTTATTGTAAAAATAGAATAAAGTAAGATAAAATCGTGAAAATTAATCTATTTCAACTCCAAAAACTGTTGAACAGCTAAATGGAAGTACATTATTGGTTCCTTCTTCCTTTAAACTACAAGACACAACTGCAGAAATTTTAAATACTGTTTTCCCTTCTGAATTTTTTCCAAAATAAGCAACATCCGTTATGTGGACTGTTGAACTTTCATTTGGAGCAGTTTTAGAATAATATTGCTTGCCATTTATTTTAAGTGAAATTGTGGTATTAAAATCCCAATTTACGCTACTAGAATTATTTTCAAAAAAAGAAAAATCATCTATAAAATATCCGTTATTAGTACCATCAACAACGATTGATTTGGTTCTTTTTACTCCATTCGTAAAGCTTATTTCAGCTGTGACAAGGTGGCTTTCTTCAGTGATAGTTTGTTCTAATGTTATTGCATCACTCACTAAAACACCATCAATAAACCATCTAACCGATTCTAATGGAACTACCCCTTCTTCCACCCATGTTTGTAAATGTCCATTAGACGTTAATAAATGTCTAATTTGTCCAATAGCATTTTTAGAAAATCCAACAATCATTTCATTACAAAGAGTCTCTGATGAACTATCAATGAAAGTTACTGCAGCACAAACATTAAATTTCCCAGGATCATTCATAGGAATTGAGTTAATTCCTTTCAATTCACCATCAACATACCATTTGATTTCATCAATTAGCATCTTATTTGGGAACAAATCCTTTGATAAAAAAACTAGTGGCAAATAAGAATTCATCGCAACTGTCGCAAATTCAGGTATACCTTGAGTAAAAGATCCATTTGTTACATCTATTTTACCATCATAAATGCCCATTTTTAATTCTGTAACTCCGTTACCTAAAGTTCCAAAGAAAAAATCAACACCATTTATTTTTTCACTCATCGTATGCATGAAAAAATTATCATTTCCGGCAATCATAGAAAATGAATCTCCTCCAATTATCCCATCTGCTCTAAAAATAGGCACAGTCTCTATTAAAGGATCTCCCACAACTTCTTTTTTACAAGAAGTAACTAGTAAGTTAGAAGCAAGAAATAGTAGTATAATAATTCTTGTTTTCATATCAAAAATTTAAATTTCGTTTCAAAAATATTTGTCCGTCAATTGGATTATTAAGTGGTGAGCCAATAAACCGGTCTGACTTTAATTGCTGTAACAATTGTACGTTTAGTCGAACACCAATATGGGTGTTTTCATTTAAACTAAAAGAATATCCAAGAGATGGTAAAAACCCAATCTTGTTAAAAAAGCTAACATCCGAATATCCGGAGCTATACGATTCCATTTCCCCATCCAAAGTTTGTCGATGTTTCAATTGTGTCATCAAATTGAAATTTGTTCTCAAGCCAATATTTACTGAATGTCTGCCAAAAGAATAGCCTATTGAAACAGGTAATGTTATAGCATAAATTGAACTAAACTCGTAAGAATTTTCCAATATTTCTGAGCCGAATCCATACACTTTTGTTCTATCTAAAATATTTAGCTGATCAAATTTTGTTGCTTGAAGACCTAAACCAACTGACATATTAAACTTATTTACAGGAAAGGTAATTCCTACAATACCACCAACTGAAGCATTAACGGTATTCGCATTGGTTTCATCATTAATATAAGACTGTCCTAAACCACCATATAATTCTAAATATAGCTGTCTAAGCTTCTGTTTTTCGTGATTAAATGAAACGATTTCTAATTGTGTCTCAATTTGAGTAAATGACAATTCTTTCGTTATTAATTTTAATCCTTCTTTATTTGTTATGTTGTCATGATTCGTATTTGCCAAGTTATTCAATTCATAGCTTTCTTGTGATTGCAATGTAGAATTCGATTTTACTTCATTATCAAGTAAATTCGAAACAACTGTCAATTCAGAAGATTGATTTTGAATTAAATCGTGAATTTTATTGCTTGCAATTAAACCCTCGTTGATGTTGGTTATTGAATTTATATTCAAATTAGAAGCAGCTGTTAATTTTTGATTTTTACTATTCTCGCTCAATTTCAATTGATTGTTAACCGTATTATTTGAAACTTGATTAGTTCTTTTATAACTTACTTTACTAACATTTTGTATAGTAAAGCTATTTGTTGATTGTAATGACAATGATGCATTGTTAACTGTTGCAGCGCTTTTATCTTCAACCACTTCCATTCCTATTAAACCTATAAATACAAGGAAAAATAGGCACGATGTCCACCACCAATAGAATCGATCACCTTGTTTGTTTACGGGCAATTGTTTTTCTATATCCTTCCAATACTCAGATTTGTATTCAAAGACTTGCTTGTTTGCAGCGTCTCCAAATAATTCATCTATTTCTTCATCTGTCCAATTCATATCACCATTCTTTGGTTATGATTTTCAATTTTATCCAATTTCTCTCTTAATATTTTTCTTGCAGTTGACAAATGCCATTTTGACGTTCCCTCTGAAATTCCTATTAATTCACCTATTTCTTTGTGGTTATAGCCATCAATAATATATAAATTGAAAACTTTTCCACTAATTTCAGGAAGTTCTTTTATTAGTTTTAGTAGTGTTTCATATCCTAAATCACTTTCCGCCTCGTTTGCTGTTGCTTCAGAATGGAAATCCAGTTCTCGTTCAAACTCTTTGGCAGTCACATGACTTAAATAATTCTTCTTTTTTCGGTATTCGTCAATTAATGTATTTACCATAATTCGCTTAGACCACGCAGCAAAATTCACATCCTCTGCTACCGTTTCTAAACCTTTTAAAATCTTCATAAACCCAATATTCAAAGAAGCACGTGCATCCTCTTGATTATTATGATAGCGATAACATATAGGCATTAGCTTTTTAAAGCAATGTTCATACAAAAACTGTATTGCCCTCCGGTCATCACGTTTACACGCATTCAATATATCAGACGTGACATCCATAGTTTGCAATAAGCGCTTTATTTTGAAGTTATTATGCAATATACCCTTTATTTTTCAAAACTAAACATCACCTCTTAAAGTTGTATACCAATTATAGATATACTCCAATTAGTTAACGAAATACAAACGCTAATGGTTGGGCTACACGTCCATTAATTTATTCTTGTATTTTGTGAATCTCGATGTAACTGTTTCACTGTCTTTAATTTCAGATTGGTTTGGAACATTATTTTCTTTAGGGTTACAGAGATATAGACAAAAAAAGACCCCCATCAATTGATGGAGGTCTCCTACTCGTATAGATAATTACTGTCTATTAATAATTAATCGTTCCGTATGAACACCTTTTGAAGATGTGAACTTCAATGTATATGTTCCGTTTGATAAGTTGCCTACATTGATCTCATTTTTGCCTTCAACTGCAGTTTCAATTCTAATCACTCTACCACTTACATCGAGCATTTCAATTTTTCCAGAAATTGAACTTTCAATATAAAATGTTGCTGTTGATGGATTAGGGTAAACCTGAAATAATCCCGCAGAAATCTCATCGATTTTTGAATAGTCAACGAACATACAATCACTTGTGTCGCTGCAAGCTCCATTCATTGCAATTACTGCATAATTTCCAGTTGTTGCAGAAGGAGTATAACTCATAGACACCTCACCGTCAATCCATTGATCATTACTACAATCAATCCACTGATAAGTATTACCAGCAATATCATTTGTGACTGAAAGAGAGATTCCTGAAAGTGACAACGTTGGATTCAAGGTAGTAATGATAACGGATTGTATTTGTGAAGACACATTTCCGTTTCCGTCGTTATATGACCAAGTTACATCAGTCGATTCTGTAATAGGAAAAAATACCGTATTGAATCCCATTACGGTTGCTCCACAATTATCCGTTGATGTTGGGGTTATTAAGCTATTTACTTGCCCGCAATATACCACAACATCACTTAAAACAGGCTCGTCAGGAATAGGCGCGGTGATATCTCCTGTTACAGTAACATTTTGTGGATAGGTAGATACATTTCCATTTCCATCATCGAAAGTCCAAGTTACAACAGTAGGTGTAGAAATTGGAAATACAGCATCGTTTGTACCGTTGATTGTTCCTGCGCAGTTATCACCTGCAGTTACTGGCTCTAATTCTGTTACATCACCACATTGTGAAACGATATCAGCAAGAGGATTACACGTTTCAATTCCTGATGTTGTAACATCCGTTGCTGCCAATACTACACCACTTGCTACCAGCGAACCAGAACAATATATTTCATAATTCATTACATTGTCATTGAATACTCCGATAGTTGTTCCATAAAAGGTATATGGTCCATTCACACCATCTGCAAATTGAGTATCAATTATTGAACCCATTGGGCCACTTGTATATGGTCCGCCAGAAGCTACAACTGTTCCTCCATTATCTGTTAAAGTCCACATAGCATCGTCCATATAGGTTGCACCAACAATAATTCTAATTTCAAAGGCAGCAACAACCGGCGCGATATTATCATTAACTATAATATTCAGTAATTGAGTATATATATTTCCATTTCCATCATCGTAAGAATAAGTAACTGTTGTACTAGCAGTAATTGGTAATATTGCATCGTTTGTTGCAACAATGAACCCTGCGCAGTTATCATCTGCATATTGCTCATCAAGGAAATCAACACCACATTGAGAATTAATATCGTTCAAAATCAAATTGAAAGGAATTGGTGCTTGAACATCAGTAATACTTGCAACGTTTGTTATTTGAATAGACGTGTAATATGGGTAGAAAATTGTCATTTCATTGACAACTGAAAACGCTGTATTTGCATTACGACCTGAAGGAGAAACTGCATCTGTAGCTCCTATATTCTCTAAGCCCATAGTTTGAGCAGTACCATTTGCAGCATTTTGAGTTGAATGAATTTCAATTATGTTTGAAGTTTCATATATCTTAACCTGAGCTGTAACAGGAGTTCCTCCACCATTATGTTGAATATTGGTAAAATCAACTACTAAAATTCTATTCGGTGCAATACCGATTGTAGAATAGCCTATTGTCCCACCCAGTGACGGATCAAGATCTGCCCATGAAAAAGCTACTATATTGCTTGGATCTGTTGGGTCAGGAAGAGATTGTGCTGTTGTACCCGTGTTCATTGAAACTTGATCAAATGTTAAAAATCCATTTGAGGAAATTTTAAAATCAGTATAATTGGTTCCAAAAAAATCAAAAGAAAACCCAATTGGTAGCAAGGCTGAAAGGCCATCATTTGGAAGAGTTACACTTGTCAATGTACCAGCATAAGGAGCATTCGTAAGTCCTGTCATACTAGAATAATACGTTGCAGCCTGAGGAGCGAAACTTATCATAGTGTTCAATAAAGAAAATGTTGGATTTGAATTTGTAGATGAAGCTGTAATACCACATGTTCCAGATGCATTTTCAACACCTAATGTCTGGCCGGTTCCATCAGTAACATTATTTGTCGAGTGAATCTCAATAATATTTGTTCCTTCATATAACATTGCTTGAACTGTAATCGGGGTTCCACCTCCTCCATAATGAGGAATTGCATTATAATCAATCACCAAAATACGATTTGGCGCTGTTCCAATTGTTGTATATCCAATCGTACCACCCATACTTGGATTTAAATCATTCCATGCAAAAGAGATAATATTATTTGGGTCAAACGCATCAGGAAGCATTTGGCCTGAACAACAACCATTCCCCGCTGCAAGATCAAAGGAAATGAATCCGTTTGATGAAATTAAAAATTGAGTATAGTCTGTTCCAAAAAAATTAAACGTAAAACCAACTTCCAACGCAGTTGACATTTGATCATCACCTAAAGTCACAGATGTAAACGGACCAGCATAAGGGTTATTAGTTAATCCTTCAGTTACTCCATATCCAGCTGTTGGTGAAGAGGCTGTTCCTGTATAAGAAATAACATGCGTTCCAACACCAGCTACACTTGGGTCAAATACATCGCCAACGACACCCGGGCCAGAAAAAACACCACCAGTTGGAACACCATTTAAAAAGGAAGATGTCGGACAAGAATAAACCGCTTCCAAACCATTAAAACTTGAATTTTGGCATTGTGTAGAGGCTACAAAACTGTAGACAATACCAAAACCAAATATGATTATCTTTTTCATAATTTAATTATTTTTGATTATTGCATTTTCGATGCGCCATAAATCTTCACGCAGCATTTTCACTCGTACAGGATTACTAATGCTATTATTAATTTCAGCTTTAATTACCTGCGTTTTTTTCTGTTTAGCTTCTGCTAATTCCGCCTTTGTCGAGAAGATAAATGGTTTTCCATTTTCTGGCTTTAATGGCGTGTATTCTTCTCGAGTTTCAATTTGATTTTCAGTTCGAACATTTGTAGATTGAGCAAACATTTGGTTCATTGAAAGAAGTGAAGTAAAAAATAGAAATAGTTTTAATGTATTCATTTTCATATAAATAATGGATTTTAATAACTCGACAAAAGTACTGACTTTTATATTAAAAGAAAAACTTATTTTCAGTAACAATCAATATAAAGTCGAGTGAAAACTTTACCTTTACCATTCTTCAAATCAAAAAAATGAGACTTCACCTTGTTCGACATGCAAAAACTTCTTCCATCTCTATCTCAGGAAAGGATTTTGACAGAAAGCTCATACCAAATGGACATCTTCAAGCTTCTGAATTAGCAATTTTTCTCAAAGAGGCAGCAATAAAACCACGTTTTACTTTTTGTTCAAATGCGCAAAGGACAAAAGAAACTCTGAATGCAATAGTAAAAAAAAATGACCTTGGGAAAATTGCATATACTGATGATCTTTATTTATGTGACAGCACCACTTTTTTAAATCTTATAAATGCCCTTCTTCATTCTGAAGAATTAATGATTATCGGGCATAATGATGGAATCTCAACATTTGCTTCTTATTTAACTGACGAAGTCATCAATATGCAAACATGCTCTTATTTATGTATTGAGTTTAATTTGGATTCGTGGCAAGAAATTTCAAAAGGAACAGGGACCATTATTAAACAGTATCGTCCTTCTCTTTCACATCTTTAATTTCAGGAATATAATGATATACGATCAACTTCTCTCTATCTTGCTGCTGCTTTTCCTGTTCAGCTAATTCGGCCAAACGCACCTTTTCTAGCCATATAGCTTCAAGATCAACTGGCTCTATTCCCATTTCCTTTTCTATTTCATATTGAAACTTAGGCCTTTGGGGACCATTTTCACGAAATAAAAATGCGAGAATAACACCAACACTTAAACCCATTAAATGTCCTTCCCATGAAACACGCTCCTTCATTGGAAAAACTCCCCAAATCATACTCCCATATAAGAAAACTATAAAAAGTGAAATAGCTTGTAACGGAAGGAATTTCCTTAAAACACCTGAAACGAATAAAAATCCAACTAACATATAAATAAGCCCGCTCATTCCAATATGGTACGAACCTTTATTTTGAGCATAAACCCACAACAATAATCCCGTAAACAACCAACCATAAAGAAATATCTTCAACGCAATTTCACGGTAGAAATAAATCAAAGCAGCTAATAGAAAAAAGGTTGGTATTGAGTTATTTACAATGTGCTGTATCTCTTCTTTTGAATGAATTAATGGCATAAATAATATTCCTTTTAAACCATAAAAAGAACGCGGTAAAACTCCCAATTTGTGAAATTCGAATCGAAATAATTGCTCTGCCCAAAAAACCAACCACATAGCGACCAATACCAAAGTTGGATAAAAGAAAGCTTCAAAAGAAGAACCAAAAGGATGATTTCGTTGTTTCACATTACGTGATTGTCAAAAGCTATGCCCCTTGAATTTCGCTGACAATTTGTCTTGTTTGGAGTTATACGTGATTACTTTGGTTGAGCTAATTATTATCTAATCTTAGAGAAACTTAGTATTCTCTTCGGGGATTCATCTGTAGATAAAACCAACCTATTGGCAGTCATTGTACTAATTCTATAATGTTCTTTGCCATCTAATTCAAAAATCACTGAATCTTCAGTTTGATTATAATTCCAACTACCTTCAACAGAAACTATTTCATTCTCAAAATTTGGAGACTCTAATAACATTGAATTATCTAACTTAAATTCAAAGAAAGTTTTCCCGATCATTCTTTTCGTTTGATTTTCCATTTTTTCTAGAAAAATGCCTTTGATCTCCTCAGACACTTCTGCGAAATATGGCGAATAATCTATTGATTCTAATTTCCATTTACCAATAATATTATTAATTGGGTTTGAACAAGCAACGAGTAAGACAAACATGGAAATAAAAACGAAAATTTTCATCTTAACAATTTTCTTCAAAGATACTGCTTAAATTTACGGTATGGAAGAAATTGTAAATCGCGTTCAAGATAGTGGCTTGATCCCAATGGATTTGGCAGATTTCAAGCCAAAATATGAGCTTATTGGTATTGATATTGCCGATCAATTATGGCAAGGATTGATCTTAAAGGAAAAAGATTTCAGAATTTGGATTAAGGAAAACAATTGGAGTATATACGAGAACAAAGCCGTTTTTATACATTGTTCTGCTGATGCAATTGTTCCAACATGGGCTTTTATGCTAGTTGCTTCTAAAGTTAATGACTTCACCAAAGAATATTTGGTAGGTTCTAAGCAAGACCTTGAAAAGTATTTAATAAAAAATGCCATTCATAACCTTAATTTAGAAGAATTCAACGACGGTAAAATCATTATTAAGGGTTGTTCTGATGTTTCTTGTCCAGAATATGCAATGGTTGAATTAATCCATTTTTTACAACCTGTTGCAAAAAGTATCATGTACGGCGAACCGTGTTCCACTGTGCCAATTTTTAAGCGCAAATAATCTCTCTTAAACAGTGATTCTTTTAAACTCAAATTGTTTCTTTTCAACGCAATCAATCAACTGAGGTAGTAAGATTTTTATTCGATTAAAAGATTTTGGATTATCGTGTAAAACTAAAATATCACCTCCTTTAATTTGTTGCTTTGCTTTATTTAGAATTGTTTCTATCGAGGTTTTCTCATCAAAATCGTACGAAAGCCAAGACCACATTATTATTTTATAATTCCTTTTAAGTCTTTTTGTTTGCGACAAGCTCATTCTGCCATATGGCGGACGAAACAAATTAGAATCAATTAATTTGGATGCTTGTTCTATAGAACTATAATAAACTTGGTTTGAAGTTCTTAAACCATTCTCATGATTCATAGAATGATTTCCAATTGAGTGGCCATCATTAATAATTCGTTGATAAATTTCAGGATGTAGTTGGACATTGGCTCCTACACAAAAAAAGGTTGCTAATATTTCTTTTTCTTTTAATTGATCTAGTATCCAAGGAGTAACTTCTGGATCTGGTCCATCATCAAATGTAAGGTAAACAGTATTTTCAAGACGCGAAAAACCCCACGTTTTATTCGGAAAAATCAATCTGAAAAAACGTGGGGTTTTGAAAAGTCTCATTTCTTTTTTTTAATCCTTCACAGAATCTGCTATTGGCATTTGTTCCATCATTTGATCTAGGCTCATTTGACCATCCCCAATTGGAGCTATTGGCGCTTGTTGCCCTTGAAGATAGCCATAATGAACGCCTATTGCTTCTAAGTAATCTTGCAAGTTGAATAACATATTTGCGTATCTACCAGCTTTTGAACCTCGACGAACACTCTCGCCATTATCATTCGCTTTTTCAGACAAGCTGCTGTAAATTGCAGGGAATACGGTTTTGTACAATACTACAATTTTAGCTTGTGTACGAGAAGCAAAAGCACCCTTTGGATTTCCATATTCAGGATCAATTGCAGCCATGTGTAGTTTAAAATACGCATCTAACGCAGCATATAAATCTGATGCATTTTCAGGATTTCCAGCAAAATATGCATCACTCTTTTCAAAATATGTGAAAATTGATTCTAATTGTTTTGCAACAATTTCACCTAATTCTTCAGCTGCTTTTTTATCGCCCGCCTTATATAACATTCGAACATAATCATGTAATACACCATCCGAATGAGAGTTTAAAGAAATTCCACCATTCGTGTATTTCTCACGACCATTAGCTGTTGGCTCGCCATAATCGATCACAATACTTGCTGGCATAACCTCTAAAGAACGGTTTAACAAATTAGCCGCCTTCTTTTTGAATCCTGCAATTTTCGCATCAACACCTTTTAAACTTGCCTCCAATTGAGTTGCTTTTGCGTTTTCTCCATTTTCACGAAGCATTTTAATATTCATCTTTTTGTTTTCACGCATTTGGGCTTCTTGATCAGCTTTCATCAAGTAATCATCAGCTAAAGAAGCAAAATGTAAACGATATTGCGAAGTATGACGTCGTGTATAATAATCCGTCAATACGTCAGGATTACTCATCGCACCAAACGAATATAGACTCATCATATTTTCATACATTTTATCCGAAAAACGTAAATTAACATCCTTCAATGGACTCAATTCGAAACACATTCCGTTTTGTTTCACATATCGTCCTTCGTATAGTGCAATTGACACATCCGAACCACCTGGACTTGAGAAATAAATTCCTCGTTTCCATTCATTGTTTGCTAGGATATCCATCATCATCACTTGTTCACGTGTTAAACCACGAGCTTCAAATTTGAAACGCAATTCTTTGTGACATTCATCTTTTTGATCAGCGCGGATAACTCCAGATTTAACTGCATTAGCAGCATTAACCGGAAGAATAAACCCAGAACTTGGGAAAACACGAACCATTCGTTGTTCATTGTATGCAACTAAATTATTGTCATCTCTAACAAATTCCATTGCATCTTTCAAGTTAGTAGAATCCCACGGTTTTTCAAACTCCATCATCATATTTTGGAATGCTTGAGCTTGGCCTTCTGGTAAGGTAATTAAACCACTTTGCATTCCAGAAAGAATCTCAAATGCTGCACGGTATTTCGCAAAGATGCTCTCAGAAATTGATTTCCCAGAATTTGTCGATAAGTCCAATTTTAAAACTTCTATTCTTGCAGAGACAGAAGGATCCGTAGCAGTAACACCTGCTAAAAATGGTGCAATTTGACTGTGGAACATATCCATTGCCTGAGCCACTTGCTGTGTGTTACTTTTTATACGCATATCAATTACTTTTTTCAAGACGTCCTCACTTGCGTTCAAGTAGAACATTTCGAATAAGTTTGAGAAAATAACTTGGTCTGTATTTCCAGCATACATCAAAATTTGATCTTCTCTAAATTTAATTGGAAGAGGATCTGACTCATATGCTCTCATTTTCATTTGGTCAGTATACCAGTCAGTTTGCATCAAGGAAAGGTTACAAACACGAACATCGGTGCGTTTTCCTTCCACTTCTTGCATATACCAAAGCGGGAATGTATCATTATCACCATTTGTGAATAAGATTCCATTTTGTTCACAAGAATTCAAATAGTTCAGCGCTAAATCATCAGCTGATGTTTTCAAACTTCTATCGTGATCATCGAATCCTTGCATTCCCATAAGAATAGGAATAATCAAGCCTAATAAGCTTACCGCGATAGCACCTTGAGAGTCCTTTTGTAGTATTTTTCGGAGCCCCATCATTAAGGCTAATAAACCTATTCCAACACCAGCAATGAATAACCATGAAAGTGTATTCGGCATTGAAACTTCACTTCCACCATCGATAATCGCGAAAAGTACTAAACCACCACCACCAATGGCTAATGCTTTCATTAAGTCCTTTTTCTTAAAACGCATGAAGGCGTCATACATGGCGTAAATTCCTACTCCAATCCAAAGGGCAAAGAAATAGAATGAGCCAGCATAAGCATAATCACGTTCTCTAGGCTCCATAGGCTTTTGATTCAAGTATACTACAATTGCCAAACCTGTAAATAAGAAGGCCAAGAGAACAACAAATGCATCTTTTGGAGCACGATAAAAGTGAAAGAATAAACCAACCAATCCTAGAATCAGTGGTAAGAAGAAGAATTTGTTGTTCGCAGGATTTTCAGATGTATAATATGGCGCAGCTTCTTGCTGATTTCCTAAACGAGCGTTATCAATTGCTCCAAAACCAGAAATCCAGTTTCCACGCATGTTATCACCATCTCCCTGAATGTCATTTTGACGA
Organism: Flavobacteriales bacterium; assembly: GCA_009885545.1. Lineage (GTDB taxonomy): Bacteria > Bacteroidota > Bacteroidia > Flavobacteriales_D > Crocinitomicaceae > M0103. Next base: position 1,857 of record VFKM01000171.1, on the reverse strand, counting down.
CCGGCAAAATTCCACATAAAATAACGCCAATACATCCAATTAACTTGATAACGCATGAAATAGGTCATATTCTCCCCAAAAGTTGGAAGACGTTTCCCATCTTTTCCTTTTTCAGTTACAATATCATCATTTGCGTCATATCCAGACCATTTCGCATACCCTTCAATTCTAGCTGCTTCTTGCGACCAGTACATTCGTGGGAAGAAAGTAGTTTGCGAATATGTCGCAACGCTGTTCAATCGTTCTGTAGCGTTTGATTCAAAATATTTCTCCTCAACAGAACCACCATTTTCTTTTGCATATTTATTTGCTGCCTTTTCATCCTTGTATGCTTTTAGAACAACATCGCTTTTTGTTACTACGAAACGGCGAAGGTAAAATGGTGAACGGCTATCGTAAAGTGATGGATCATTTTCTGTTGAATTCCACATTGGTCCGAACAAGATTGGAGCAGAACCATATTGTTCACGCTTCAAATAAGAGTGAAGCGTCACCAAATTTTCAGGATCATTTTCATCTAATGGCGTGTTTGCGTTTGAACGAATCACGATTACTGCAAAAGATCCGTAGCCAATTAATAATAAAATTAGCCCCATTGTTGCGTTATAAACAATTGAATTGCCCTTTTTTCTTGCATAACGTATCAGCCAAATACAGCCAATTATTAAAAGTGTAAAGAAGAAAATAGTACCTGAAAAGAAAGGCAATCCAAATGAATTTACAAAAGCTACTTCAAATGCAGAAGCCATTGAAATTGACCCAGGAATAATGGCTTCTTGTATAAATCCAAGAATGAAAACAGAAAGAATTCCGGTAAGGAAAATCCCTTTGAAATCCGCAATTTTTTTGTTTCGAAAATAAATAACAAAACTAATCGCCGGAACGACAAGGATTCCTAATAAATGGACTCCAATTGCTAAGCCTAGCAAGAACATAATCAATAATATCCAACGATTTGGTGCATACTCATTTGATAAAGTACCATTTTGTAATTCCGCCATTTCTTCGTCCCATTTCAAAATTGCCCAGAAAATAGCAGCTGTAAACAAAGACGCCATTGCATAAACTTCGCCTTCAACAGCAGAGAACCAGAATGAATCTGAAAAAGTGTAAGCCAATGAACCTACCAATGCACTTCCAAAAATCGCAATAGTATCTGCACTTGAAAGTTCACTTTTATCACGCAAAGCAATTTTTTTCAACAACATCGTGATAGACCAAAACATAAAAAGAATTGTCATCGAACTTGAAATAGCTGATAATCTGTTAATCCAAACAGCCACATTTTCTGTGTCCGAAAAGAAAGTAAACAACCTGCCAATTACCATAAACAATGGAGCACCAGGAGGGTGACCAACTTCTAATTTATATGCTGCAGTGATATATTCACCACAATCCCATAAACTTACAGTATCTTCAATTGTTATGAAATATACAACTGTTGCGATTAGAAAAACCAACCAACCCAGGTATGCATTTGCTTTTTTGTAACTCATTTGTTTTCTTTTAGTCTAAATATAGGCCATTAGTGGCAAAACAATCCATTTTATAGATTGAGCGTTGCGAATTTAAAAATATATCGGTAGTTTCTCACTGTTGAAAAGTGAAAAAATGCCAAAATCTTTCTTAAAGTCACGATAAGAAGAAAACTTTATTGATTTTTTTTTAAATTTTTCCTTTCAAATTAAATTTTGTTACTATTTTTGCCCTCGCATTGCTAGCCAGTAGTAGTGTTTTAATTGGCCCATGGTGTAACTGGCAACACGTCGGTTTTTGGTACCGAAGAGTCTAGGTTCGAGCCCTGGTGGGCCAACAGAAAGGAATTACGAAAGTAGTTCCTTTTTTTTGTGCGCTTAG
>VFKM01000147.1 GCA_009885545.1 Flavobacteriales bacterium | reverse complement strand
TGGTAAAAATCATTACTACTATGAATGACAAACAATTCAAAGTAGGCAAAATGAGTTCTGAGGCAATTACTTCGGCAAGCTGCCATTCAACTGAAAAAGTCTGTGAAAACCAAGAAGAAGTAGAAACAATCGAAATCGCAGAATCAAATTTAGTATTACCGAATTTGATTGATATTTTAGTTGGGATTGTTCAATAAAACGTTTAAATATCATTAAACAAATCTATTCATTTCACACATCCACTATTCCTCAGCATCATGGATGATACCGAGCTTATGAGTGATAAGCCTCATCGATAGGAAAGGACAAATCGGTTTTCTCCAACTTCAAAGTTGTTTCACATTTAAAATTCTATCTGAGGCAGAAGGACAGAAGTGCCCCAAGAAACTCATCTTGCGCTTCCGTATGAACCCAGTGACCAGCGCCGTGAATAGTAACGATTTGAGAATCGGGAAACATTTCTTCAATTTCGTCTATATCTTCATCGAGAATGTAATTTGATAATTCACCACGAATAAAGAGCGTAGCTAACATAACTTCTTTTTCTGGAAGGGCAGAGAGGATGTTCTCCATTTCACGCTCTAGAACTTTTAAATTCATCCTCCAAGCCAATTTTCCCTTTTCTTTCCAATATAAATTCTTTAAGAGAAATTGACGCACACCATCCGAATCAATATATTGTTTCAAAATGGCTTCTGCTTCGCTACGGACTTTTATCCTTTCCAAGTTGATGGCATGCATACCTGCTAAAATATGCTGATGGTGCATAGGATATGCTTTCACTCCGATATCAACAACAATCAATTTTTCTAAATATTCTAAGTGTTTTTGAGCAAAAAGCATAGCAACTTTTCCTCCCATGGAATGCCCTAAGAGAATGACTTTATTCAGTTCCATTTCATCAAACAGTCCTTTAAGGTCTTCCACCATTAGCTCATAGGAAAATTCATCACTCCATTCGGAATGACCATGATTGCGCAAGTCAACTAGGATAATACGGAAATATTCAGATAATCGTTTGGCATGTGTTTGCCAATTATCAGAGAATCCAAAGAGACCATGAAGAATAACCAAGGGTTGACCTTCGCCCATTTCGCGATAATAAAGTTTCATATGGAATCGTTTCTACGAAATTAGCGATTATCAATCAAAGTGAACAAGCCATACAAGACTTAATATAGCTTTTTACTACGAAAAAGTACAAAACTTAATGACTCAGAATAAGTTAAGAATATTTTTATGGCAGAAAAACTCGGCTTTTATTTCAACAATGGAAATAGTCAAGTGTAATGGACAGATAATAATAAAAGGAAATAAACCAATTTAAAAATTATCTATAATTCTATCCTTTCAATAAAGAAAGTTGAAAAATCGAATTACAAAATAATTTATAATCTCAAAACTCTAGAGAAAAGACTTAATTTAAAATTGAAGATTTTTTAAGTTTTTCTTTAACTTTCAATTTATTCCAACATTAGATTTTGAAATGTTTTTTCATGAGTACCATCGCTATAATAATATAAAACTATACCCCGGTAATTTTCATCCACAGCTTGACCAAGTATGTTAATGACTTTAATTAGACTTCGTTTTTCAGTTCTATTATCAATAGCAATAGGATTATAGCTAGTTATCGCCCCATCAAAATCTATTTGAAAAAGTCTATAATAATTCAAAACCAATTCAGGGTTCACCATAATAACTTCATAATTTTTAATTTCAGTAGAATTTCCAGCGCCATCAATAGAAGCTAACATACTCCAATTCTCTCCATCAGTTGAATGCTCCAAAATAAAATAATCGTTATTATGTTCACTTGCCGTGGCCCATGTTATATGATTCTCCGATCCTTCAGTTCTTCCTTGAAAATTAATTAACTCAACTGGCAATGTAGTATTTGCTGCACTGCATATAGACGTCTGACAAGCCGAATTTCCAACAAAAAAACCATAATAACTAGAGAGACACCAGTGACCTCCTAATCCAGCGCATGTAGCACTAGTAGCGCCTCCTATTGGGGCATAAGGAGATGTATTACTAAGACAAACAGCTGGTGAAATGAATATCGAACTCGCACATGAACCTGCAGCAACATTAATCGCTCCCATGTTTAAACCACAAGCAGGATTACTTGCCTGAGCCGCAGCTCGACAAAGTGCTTCATCACCAACACTTGAAGTACCATAATTTGTGCAAACTACTGCTCCAGCGCTATTAACATAAACACACAATGCTCCAGATGGTCCACCAGCAATACATGATACTGAACAAGAAATCAAAAACATGCAACTAAGCACCAAATTTTTGATATTTATATTTGAGATTAAAGTGTAGATCATGAGGTCAACAATGTTAATTTGAACGCAACTTCAAATAGTAAAGTTATTAAGTATCTGCGAAGTTACAATGTTTTTATGAATAATTCATGTTTTTCACAAATAGATTAACATTTAACTATATTAGATGTTTAAAATCAAATTTTGAATTTTGCACATCACAACTAACAACTAAACATGAAAAGTAAAAATTAATTCATATTTTTTTATATTTCTTAAACTCAAGAATTGGAATTAAAACGTTATTTGCATATTTTTTAAAAAAATAAAGCAGTACAGTTTTATAAAATCAATTTGGACATGATTACCTGTGAGCAATAATTATTATCTCACTAACGGCAAATTAAATTTTTTCTGAAAATTTTTCGTGTAATTATTTAAATAATCTTTTCTCCAACTATCAGCAGCATATCGATTGATGTATTCCAAAATTGGCTTGTCATCCGTAATAATGTAACTCTTTCCGGAAGGCATTTCTGAAAGAGGCATTAAATGTTCGTTTATCTTGTAATCAATTCCAAATAATGTTGCATGAACCTTTGCATTCTTCCAATTTGGTGTTATTTTGTATGCAAAATAGATGATATTGCGCTGATTTTCTTTCATCTTACCAGCCCCACAATCAAAAACTGACAATTTAAATCCAGCACTTTTTAAGGTTTTAATCAATGACCTCCCAGCTACTCCTTCCTTTCCTGAAAGAAAACCGTTGAAATTAATCGCGATAAGTCCACCAGGATTCAGGATTCGCTCTATATCCGAAAATGCTTCCTTACTTAAACCATGAGAAGGCATAATTTCACCATTGAAAATATCAAGTACAATAAAATCATATTTTGCATCTACACTTTTCACAAAACGCCGTGCATCGTCGTTATAACAATTGATGCGGGCTTGAAGGTTGTTAAAATATTCCTCACTTAAATCTATAATCCGCTGATCAATCTCTACGGCGTCAACGTTGTGTTTGAGGTAATGACTAATTTGTCTTGGCACCATACCCCCACCCAAACCAAGAACGAGCGTCCTGCTTCCTTCAGGATATATACTTGCAGCTGAAGTAAGGTAATTGACATAAGGCCAACCTGAAAAATTAGTTTTCAAATTTAACTTTGTTTGCCCCATTCGATTGATAAGTAAAAGACGTGTTTCTTCTTTATTTTCCATGAAGTCAGCTACAATCAATTGGCCGGTTATTCCTTCTGAGAAATGAAGTGTTTTAAATCCTTCCGTTTCTGGTAGGTTCGGTTTTAAGAACATTAGTACAATTGAAGCGATAGTCACTATTCCCGTATGTAGCAGTAATCCTTTCTGCTTGAATTTTAAAAAATGGAACAAAGGCAACAATGAACAAAGAATGACTGCTAGCAACACGGTATTTCCTACTCCGAAAGCATCGATCAGAAAATAACCGGTCAACAGTGAGAATACGATCCCTCCTATCGTTGAATTGCTGAATACCTTTCCGGTAGAAGGACTGTCTTCCGTTTTCTGCATAATCGCAATAATGACTGGAGTACTGGAACCAAATAAAACAAGCGGTATAAATACGATCACGATCGATATTAAATACGAGAAGAATGGACTTACAAGATCAACTTCAGATCGATTTTGAAAGAACAATAGCAGGTAACCCAATAGTATAATTGATGCATTCACTGCAAACAGTTTCATTAAAAAGGAATAATCACGATTTTTTTGTGTGAACCACGCTCCTAAAAAATATCCTATTGCTAAAGCTCCAACAGAGAGAGAAAGCATTATTGCCCATATCATTACAGAATGTCCAAGTACTGGAGCAACAAGAATTGGAGAAGCTGTTTCTAACAACATTACCAATCCTCCTTCTATCAATGTAAGCCAAAGCAACTGTTTACGCATCTTTCTTTTCTTTTAAGATGAATAAAATTACTAAAGCAAAAAGAAGTAATCCACTTAAAATAAATGTTGAATTTCTGACTCCTATAGAAGGTATCAAGAAATAGGTCGTTAGTAATAAGAGGACGATTCCCCCAAATGTTCCAATGCCATAAACTAAACCGGAAGCTGCAGGAACAGCTGTTCCTTTTTTGCTCAATAATTCAACAATCAAGGGCGATACCATTCCCATTGCAGTGACAGGTACAAATATGATCAGCATTCCTCCAATGATAGCTGCTGTCCTTACGTCTAGCGACAAGAGTCCTTCAAGAATTGGTGCACAGATAAAGGAAGAAATTCCGACAGTTATTGCTGCAAGGATCAATGCAAGATTCACCATTCCTGGAACTGATTTGTCTACATATTTCCCACCGATCCGATACCCAATTGCTAATCCTAATAATGTGATCGTTAAAATTGCTGTCCAAACGTAAATCGAGCTGCCTAAAAAAGGAGTGTACAATTTACTACTCAAAATCTCAAAGGCCATCAATGTTCCACCTTCAATGAAAGAGATTAACAATAAAAGAGTTTTATAGGTTGTTTGATTCATTCAATTAATTCAAGGTTCAATATTACAAAAAATCTTTCAAAATCTATGAAGTACTATAATTGTCAGCGTTAATAACACTATTTTATTACAAAAAAAAAGCAGAATCGTTACCAATTCTGCTTTTCAATTTATATGCTTTTTTTTAATTATTCAATGCTTCAGCACCACCAACGATTTCTAAAATTTCGTTTGTAATAGCTGCTTGACGTGCTTTATTGTAACTCAATTTCAATGCTCTTTGCATTTCTTGTGCGTTATCAGTTGCTTTATGCATTGCGGTCATTCTCGCTCCATGCTCAGAAGCATTAGAATCTAATAAACCTTTGTACAATTGAACTTTCAATGATCTTGGAATCAAATCCAAAACAATTTCCTCCTTCGTTGGTTCAAAAAGATAATCTCCATTTGATGAAGTATCAGAAGAGACATTAGAAACTATTGGCAAAAGCTGTTCAGTTGTAACGCTTTGAGTTGCTGCATTGACAAATTTATTATAAACGATAACAACCTTGTCAAATTCTTTAGATGTAAAACGATTCATAGCATCTTGCGCAATAATTGAACTGTTCTCAAAAGACAACTGATTAAAAATGTCCTCCACTGGAGCAATCACATCATTGATGTAATAAGCATCAGATCGCTTGTAAGCATCTTTAATTTTCTTGCCAAGGCAAACAACATGTGAATTCGAACCTTTGAAGTCTTCATTCACCAATTGATTAATGTGCTTAATAACGTTGTTGTTAAAACCACCACACAATCCACGGTTTGAAGTAATACCAATAATCAATACATTTTTCACTTCTCTTTCCTCTGAAAAAGCATTTTCAGAAAGATCAAGTGTCGCACTTAAATTCCCTAAAATCTCTTGCAATTTTTCAGAGTACGGACGCATTTTAGTAATAGCATCTTGCGCTCTTTTCAACTTTGCAGCGGATACCATCTTCATTGCTGAAGTTATCTGCATTGTAGAACCTACTGAAACAATTCTATTACGTATTTCTTTTAAACTTGCCATACTTTAAAATTCAAAATTGACAATTGACAATTAACAATTCTCAATTAATATTTATCAGCTAATTCTTTTGCGACTTTCGTCAATGTATCTGTAATCTCATCTGTATATTTTCCAGCTTTCAAAGCAACTAACACATCAGAATGTTTCGCTTCTAAAAAGTTCAAATATTCAGTTTCGAATTCTTTAATTTTATTAATTGGAACTCTTTGCATTAAACCTTTTGTTCCAACATATATAATCGCAATTTGCTTTTCAACTGGGTAAGGATCACCTTCACGTTGCTTTAAGATCTCAACGTTACGAGCACCTTTATCCAATACAGATTTAGTTGCATTATCCAAATCAGATCCGAACTTAGCAAAAGCTTCTAATTCTCTATATTGTGCTTGGTCCAATTTCAATGTACCAGCAACTTTCTTCATTGATTTAATTTGTGCATTACCTCCAACACGCGATACAGAAATACCTACGTTAATTGCTGGACGAATACCTGCATTAAACAAGTCACCTTCTAAGAATATTTGACCATCCGTAATAGAAATTACGTTTGTTGGAATATATGCAGAAACGTCACCCGCTTGTGTTTCAATAATTGGTAATGCAGTTAAAGATCCGCCACCCTTTTCATCAGAAAGCTTAGCGGCTCTCTCTAAAAGTCGAGAATGGAGATAAAAAACG
>VFKM01000153.1 GCA_009885545.1 Flavobacteriales bacterium | reverse complement strand
GAATGTTCTCGTAACTTGCTTAGCTTGACGGATTTTGTTAACTTTACATTATGGTATCAGTAGAAGAACTTATTGGAGAATTATTATTACGTCATAATTGCGTGATAATTCCTTCATTTGGTGGGTTTGTTGCAAAGCAAATGGGCGCTTCGATTGATTACAACAATGGTGTAATGTCACCACCAAAAAAATCATTATTATTCAATAGACAACTCATCAACAATGATGGGTTATTAATTGCAGAATTAGCAGTTTCTAATGCGATCGATTACAATGAATCAACTAAAGTTGTTCGTGATTTAGTTGAGTCATGGGACGTACAGTTAAGAAGAGGAGAGCGAATTACTATTGATAAGGTTGGTTTTTTATTCTTTGACCAAGAAAAAAATATTTGTTTCGAACAAGATCGTTTTTTCAATTTACTATTAGATTCATACGGTTTAGGGAAGGTACATTTTCTTTCAGAAAGCGATGTTCAACTTGCTCAAAAAACAACTATTGAAAGTGCTATTAATAGTGAAGACAGAAAGGAAGTTAATTCTGCCATTGTTTTCAATACAGAAGCGATTTCAATAAATAAGGAAATAAAGGAAACGGTTATTATACAACACCCAGCGCTTCAAACTAAAACCAAAGTTTGGAAATATATCGCTGCAGCATGTCTTTTACCTGTTGCTTTTTATTCATTTTGGTTGCCAGTTCAAACGAATGTTTTAGAGTCAGGAATGATTTCTGTAAAAGATTTCAACCCATTTTATCAGAGCGAGGCTGGAAAGTATTCACAAGAAGAGTTGAAGGATTTTGACAGAAAAAATAATGACAAAACGTTGAGTGAATCAATTACTGATTTGCCTAATGATGTTTTAATTTTCAGGTTTAAATACAATGAAGATTTATACATTCCAGTTCGAATTCCTAAAAGTGAATTGAATAATACTTCAAATCCAGCAATACCAGAAGAGAATAATTCAACATCAGAAAGTTTTGAATTTATTGTAGGATGTTTTGGAAGCATAGACAATGCTAATAACCTTGTTTCTTCGTTAAAAGAAAAGGGATTGAATGCTTATATAACTGATGTATCTAACGGTTTAAGCAGAATTAGTGCTGGAAAAGCATCGTCAGAACAAGGGCTGCAAACAATCATTCAAGATGCAAAAGCACAAGGATTTGATGGTTGGGTATTAAAGAAATAATAGATTCTACGGACGATTGTCAAAAGCTCCATTTTTTTGGATTATTACAGTTATATTTACTTCTCAAAATAAAATAAACATGAAAAAGTATTTCTTTTCTGTCCTTTTTTTAGGATTTGCGTCAATAACGTCAGCTCAATTCGGTTATACAGAACCTGGAACAAATGCTGAAGGGAGTGAATATGTATTTACAAAAGTCGCTCATTTAGACGCAACACCAGTTCAAAGTCAAGGAAATACGGGAACATGTTGGAGTTTCTCTGCATTGTCTTATTTTGAATCTGAATTGATCCGAAAAGGAAATAAAACACCAGACCTTTTAGCTGAAATGTTTGTTGTACGTAAAGCATACGAAAGTAAAGCAGAGAAGTATATTAGAATGGATGGTAAAATCAATTTTTCTGAAGGAGGAGCTTTTCATGATATTCCTTTTGTAATTAAAAATTATGGTATTGTTCCAGAAGAAATATATAGAGGATTAAATTATGGTTCTGAAACACATGACCACAGTGAAATGTTTGAGGTATTAAATGGTGCAGTTCAAGGGGTAATGTCTCATGCGAAAAGCTCGAGCAATGGAGTTTCAACTGCTTGGATGGGTGCATTAAATGGAATTTTAGATGCTTATTTTGGAAAAGATGTAAAAGAGTTTGAATTCAAAGGCAAAAAATATACGCCAATGTCTTATGCAAAAGCAATTGGTCTAAACATGGACGAGTATGTTTCTTTAACTTCGTTTACCAACCATCCGATGAACCAAAAATGTATGCTGGCGATTGCGGACAACTGGGCTTGGGGAGAAAGCTATAATGTTGGTTTGACCGATTTATTTGATGCTTGTGAATACGCTTTAAAAAATGGTTACACATTAGCTTGGGGAGCAGATGTTTCTGAAAAAGGATTTAGCTTTAGAAATGGCCTTGCTATCGTGCCACAAGACCCATCAACAATTGAAACAAGAGGAAAAGACAACAAAAACTTTTCTGATGGCGGAGCAGATAAAACAGCAAATGCATTTGTAACACCAGGTTTGGAATTGGAAATTACGCCAGAATTGCGCCAAAAAGCATATGACGGAAAAACGACAACAGATGATCATGGGATGCATATTGTTGGTATATATAAAGACCAAAAAAATACCCGTTACTTATTAGTGAAAAATTCTTGGGGAACAAGCAATTATCCAAAAGGGTTCTTGTACGTTTCAGAAAATTATTTCAAGTACAAAACAATTAATGTCTATGTGCATAAAGATGGTATTTCTTCAGCGTTAAAGAAAAAATTAAGTTTATAAGTAATTGAATGTTAGGAGGTAATAATTTTTGTATACATTTACAAAGACCAACCTGATATGTATGGAACGATTAACCCCCGCTGAAGAATTAGTAATGTTGAAGTTGTGGAAACTTCAAAAGGCAGCGGTTAAAGACATTCAAGAATTATTTGAAAACCCGAAACCAGCCTATAATACAACTTCTACAATTGTTCGGATTTTAGAACGCAAAGGATTTATTAAACATCAATCTTCAGGAAGAGGGTATATTTATTCTCCAAAAATTACCCGTGATAAATATCGACAGTATCTTTTGAAACATCTTCTTGTTAGCTATTTTGACAACGTTAAAAAAGAGTTTAAAGATGCTATTTAAAAGATTTCAATGGAGTAACAACATTTTTCTTTCTTCCAATTTACCTAATATCTGAAGCAACGCAACCTTTAGCAGCAAGAATATTTTTCGGGACAAGAGTATTGTTTACGGAAAACATCGGAATGCTTGTAGAGGTTGGTTTAGGAAGTGGATCAATTTTGGATCTTGGACTTTCAGTTAGATTTTAATAAATAATTACAATAATTTTAAAGGTCATTCTTCAGTTGAGGAATGACCTTTTTTATTTCCTTTCGAACAAAGAATACAAGGCAAATGAAGCCAACCGTGTTCTCCCATTTAATCTCCGTCTACATTGGAAGGAAGTGAATAGGCTAGATGCTTAGCTGTATTTTTTTTTCGTTTATTTGCAGATGATCATTTTGTAAATCGATCGCTCTCGAAACTTTACCATACGTATTGTCGTACTTGAGCACGTGCGCTATATGATCGATCCTGGAAAGATCATTAATCGCCACCAAAGAAAGGTGTTCCCGCGCTATGATCACCCGCGCCGCAAGTCGCTCTATCCTTTCAAAACCATTGATCGCGATTTTCATCCGTGAAATATTTGCTTGAGAACAAAAATAACCATACTTTAGTAATTGTGCAAAATACTAAAACTCAAAATATGGAAATTGCGATTATTGCACATGATGGAAAAAAAGCTGAAATGGTTCAGTTTTTAAATGAACAAGCTGAAATTCTTCACAGAAAAGAAATCACACTAGTTGCAACGGGCACGACAGGTTCAAAAGTAGAAAAAGCAGGTTTTGAAGTTCATAAATTGTTTTCTGGACCCATGGGCGGAGATGCACAAATTGCCACACGGGTAGCAGAGGGTTTGTGCCAAATGGTGATATTTTTTAGAGACCCGCTTGAAAAGCATCCACATGAACCGGATATTTTTATGCTGATGCGGATCTGTGATGTCTACGATGTTCCCCTCGCTACGAATCCCGCTACAGCTACAATGCTATTGAAAGGTGTTGGTGCCGAATAGTGCTCAATGAGTGCGTTCAAAATCAACTCTTTAGAAAAATCATTAAAAATTTGTTTTTATTAAATACTTATGGTATATTTGACTATTAGTTTATTGTACTTTATACAATAACATTGATCAAAAACTACTATAAATGAAAAGTAAAACCACTCTCAACCTGCGTTTTTTTCAAACGAATTCGCATCCTCAAAATCTTAATAAAGCGCAATTAAATAGTGCTCTTTACGCACTTTTTATTTTGCTGGGTATGAGCAACTCAAGTTTTGGGCAACTAGTGTATGTAAATACCGTACCTCAAGTACAACAATTAACTAGATCTGGTATAGTAGGTTCTCCTTCACAAACGTATACATTCATTGCTGGCGCAACCGATAATACAATTACGGTGGAATGCTGGGGTGCCGGAGGAGGTGGAAGTATTGCAAAAACCAATGATCGGGCCGTTGCTGGTGGTGGTGGGGGGGCTTATGCCAGAAGTATAATTACTGTCACACCTTGCCAACAATATACAGTAGTTGTAGGCGGAGGAGGTGAAGGATATGCACTCAATACTGGTCCTGATACTGATAATGCATTTCAACGTGATGGGCAACCGAGTTTTTTTATAAGATGGGGTACAACAGACACTTTAGTCAAAGCCGCCGGAGGAAAAAGTGGTAGAACTAATACGCTATTATACCCTGGTCTTGGTGGGGCAGCTGCCAATTGTATAGGTGGTGTAGTTTTCAAGGGTGGAGATGGTGTTTTATCAACATCCACATCACCCCCACTTACTTATAGAATTTCTGGAGCTGGAGGAGGAGGTGCTGGTTCTACTGGTGCTGGAGGAAACGCCATAGCGGGCCTTGCTGGTTCTGGTGGTTCTGGTACTACAGTTGGCGGAGGGAACGGCGCAAATGGAGTCACTACTGGACCGAATATAGGTAATACAGGATCAACTTATGGCGGAGGTGGAAGCGGTGCATTTAAAGGAGGAGGTGGGTCAGATAACTCAAACGGTGGATTTGGAGCAACTGGTGCTGTTCGTATTACTGGTTCTAGTCAAAACTGTCTCTTTCCCCTCCCAATTGAACTCACAAGATTTGAAGGAGAGCTGAACTGCAGAATAATCGATCTGTCATGGACGACAGCTTCGGAGATCAACAACGATTATTTCATCGTGAAACGTTCTTACGATGGCACGAACTGGAATGATTTGGCACAGATTAATGGCGCAGGCAACCACCAAGGGGAATTAAACTATACCTTGACTGATGACGATTTTGACCAGGCATACAGCAGCGTATATTATGCGCTTTCGCAAGTGGATTACGATGGTACAATTTCTCCGGAACGAAAGATTGCAGTGAGTTTAGAAGGTTTGTGGAATGAGCTGACGATCTTCCCGAATCCAGCAAGTGAACTATTGCACGTGAAATTTAAATCGAATGAGAAACGCGAAAAACTGATGCTATTAGATATGGTTGGTAAAGACCATTTAAGTAACGTTCAAATAGAAACCTTTGGCGAAGAATCTGAAATCGCAATTAACGTTAGCTCATTGACAGATGGAATCTATATTATAGTATATGGGACTGAACGTTTAAAATTTGTTAAAAAAGAGACTAAAGATTAATCTTAAGGACTCTTTGGATTTTGGTATCAATTACAAGAGAAAAAAGCAAAAATCAGTAGGATAAAAATTGAATATTTCATTTTATATCAATTTCATGAATAAGTGACAAAGCATATTCGCGCGCTAGTTTATCACTTTCTACATAATCTTCATATGCTGGTTTCTGAATGGAATTAACGTTTAACAAAGTCTTTTCATTGATTTTAGCGATCTCTAAAAATTTGATTTTATCGTTTAAAAAAGCTTCCACCGTAATTTCATTTGCAGCATTTAAAATACAAGCTGCCGTTCCTTCCATTTCCATTGCTTTAAATGCTAAATCCAAATTTTTGAAAACTACACGATCTGGTTTTTCAAATGTCAATTTAGGGTAATCAAGAAAATTAAAACGTGGAAAATCAGTTTTAAATCTATCTGGATAAGTCAAAGCAAACTGAATGGGTAACTTCATGTCAGGTAATCCCATTTGAGCCTTCATACTGCCATCTTCGAATTGCACTAAAGAATGTACAATTGACTGAGGATGAACAATAATGTCAATTTGTTCTGGTCTTAGGTTGAACAACCATTTTGCTTCTATTACTTCAAATCCTTTGTTCATTAACGATGCTGAATCAATAGTGATTTTAGCCCCCATTGTCCAGTTTGGATGTTTTAACGCTTGCTCTTTTGTAACCGTTTTCAATTGTTCCGCTGACCATCCTAAAAACGGTCCACCAGATGCGGTTAAATAGATTTTTTCAATTTTATTGTGAAATTCTCCAACGATACATTGAAAAATTGCCGAATGCTCTGAGTCAACAGGATAAATATTTACTGCGTTTTCTTTTGCTAGTTTTGTTACAAGTTCACCAGCAACGACCATGGTTTCTTTATTCGCTAAAGCAATAGTTTTTTTCGCTTCAATTGCGCGTAATGTTGGTTTTAGTCCAGCATATCCAACTAATGCGGTTAGTACAGTATCCACTTCGTTTGATTCAACAACTTGGCAAAGAGCCTCAGGGCCTGCGTAAACATGAATATCTTCATCTTTTAAGGCATCTTTTACTTTTTCATAAAGAGATTCGTCAGTAATTACGACAGTATTTGGTTTGAATTTCAACGCTTGCTCAATTAAAAGATTAGCGTTTTTCCCAGCTGTAATTACTTGTAAATCAAAAAAAGCGGGATATGCTTCAATAACTTCTAATGCTTGCGTACCAATTGATCCAGTTGAACCTAAAATAGCAATGCCTTTTTTCTTTTCACTCATACTGCAAAAATAACGTTTTGACACATAGAATGTTTGGAAAAGAACTCAAAGAATAGAATGGATTTAACAATTGTCGTTGTAGTTTTGTATTGGTCGATAGAAAATCAATTAACAATAGTATGAAATACCGCATTTTAACAAATGACGAGTTATCTCACCTTGGTGAAGATTTCAAGCAGTTTCTTATAGTTTCTGGAATCCATGCAGAAGAGTGGGAAGAAATGAATAAAAAGGATATTCCTAAAGCAATTCAAGTGGTTGAAATTTTTAGTGATACGGTATTACAAAAAGTGTATGAGAAAATAAATTTTGTAGAATTTAGAAGCGAAAATTCTTGCATTGTGTTTAATTGTCAAATTGATAAAACGGAATTAATATCTATTCAAGCAAAATCTGGAATCACAGTAAATCTCTCAACTCCAGAATTGATTCATTCTGAATTAAGAAATAATCTCTCAAACCTACAATTTCATAGATCCGAAAAACCCTACAGTTTATCACGTGAAATTGAAATTCACAACCTAATTGAAAAAGGCTGTGTGATATCAAGTCAAGATTTTTGGAATTTTCTTTTAAAAATAATTGGTGTTAATTAACTGAATTATACTAACTTGCACAAAAAACCACTATGAAAAAGCTATCTCTTATCGGATTTTCTATGTCCATTATATTTCTTTTTTTTGGATTATACCTGATCTTTATTGTCGCGCCAGAATCTGATGTTGCATCTCTTGAAATGGAAATGATGCAAGAAGCACAGATGGGAGATTATTCAACATCTTTATTTGAAACTCCTGGTTATGCAGAATTATTTGCCGCAAGTGAGAGAAAAGTTGATTACGGAATGGTTTTGTTACTAGGGTCGTTTTTGCCTTTAATATTGTGTTTAATTCCAGTTTTCAAGAAGGATAAATTAGCGATTTTAGGCGTAATATTTTCTTTAGGAGCCTTCTTTATAGGAGCGGCATACGGAAGTCACATGTTTTCGTAAAAAAGATTAAAACATTCTTCGAAGTTTTGTGTTAATTTAGCATTCAAAAAATTGAAATGCTATGAAAAATATATTGTCTATAATCCTTTTATTTACTTCGGGACTTTCGTTATTTGCTCAAATACAATCAGCTAAATCAAGTCCGTTTTCGACTTTGGAACAAAGAGTAGGTTTGACAGATGTTAAAATTGAATATTCGAGACCTTCGAAAAATGACCGTGAAGTTTTTGGAAAAGTTGTTCCTTTAAATGAAATTTGGAGAACAGGCGCAAATGAAAACACGAAAATCACAATTTCAGACGCAATTGTTTTTGGGAAAGATACATTGCAAGTTGGAACGTATGCAATTTTCACCAAGCCTTCTGAAACAACGTGGGAAGTAATATTTTATTCAGACATTACAAATTGGGGAACACCTGATGAATGGGATGAGAAGAAGGTAGCTTTAAAGGTAAATGCGAAAGTTATTGCCTTAAATGATGTTGTAGAAACATTCACCATTGGAATAGATAATCTAACAACAAAATCTGCGAATTTAAATTTCTCATGGGATAAAACAAGAGCTTCAGTTTCTTTTACTGTTCCGACAGTCGAAAAAATGGCGAAGTCAATTAAGACGACTATGTCCGGTCCTACAGCTGGGGATTATCATACTTCTGCAGAGTTTTATTTCAAAGAAAAAATGGACATGAAGCAGGCGCTAGAATGGTCTACAAAAGCATGTGATTTAAGAGGAGATGAGGCTTTTTGGATGTTACGATTGAAGTCACAAATTCAAGCTGAACTTGGAGATTACAAAGGCGCAATTGAAACTGCTAAACGATCTCTGGCATCTGCTGAAACAGCGAAATATCAAGCATATATTGATATGAATAAAGCTTCAATTGAAGAGTGGAGTAAGAAGAAAAAATGATTTCGACCCTTCGGCAAACATAGGGGAGTCCAGCTCAGTCACCTCATCGTTAATATCAATTAAGGATTACCGCAATAAATGACTGATTTACAAGCAGCTTTAGAAAACCGTTTTGGGGAACACAGTGTTTCGATTATCCCAACGCAAGCGGGCGAAATGCCTTTACTTGTTCTGGATTTAGAATTGAACAGTCCAGTTACATTAATCATGACCAACGGTTTAAGTGATTACAAAATGCCTGTTCATGAAAAAATGAAAGGTCGAGAATTCAATGAATTGTATTTCTGTTTACCAAGCTATTGGAAATGGGAGGAATTAGACAATGAAAAAATGAATTGGATTTTTCCTTGGATCCAAAAGCTTTCAAAATATGTTATTGAGAAAAATGCTTGGTTTGGTCATGGTCACACAATGCCCTGTGGAACAGATGAAAATCGACTGTCAACATCAATGTTTCAAAACCATTTCTTTTTGTCTGATCCTGTTTTACTGAAAAAGGAATTGGACCCAATTCAACTAGAAGATAAAACCGTACATTTCTTATCGATAATCCCAATCTTCCCTGATGAAATGGATTATAAACAAGGCAAAGGCACGTTTAAATTTGAACAAAAATTAAGAACACACGGAATCACAGAGAAACTAGACGATTTCAGAGGAACGATTTTGAGAAGTAAATGGAGATTTTTGAAAAGATAGTCGATTCAGGGCATGCCCTGAATCGACTATCCGACTATTTATTATTCTTTCTCTAACATCGTATTATATTTCTCCAATAAATCCAAGTATTTATTTTTCCAATAATCCGAAGTTTCTTTTTCAATATAGTGTTTATCGATTGGTTCTTTAATGGTTGAATTATACCTTTTTAGTTCAATTATCTCATCAGAAAAATCATAGTGAATAATCTTACTAATTTCTAAAATCTTGTCAATTGATAAAATTGGATTTTCAAATGCATGATAAATCCACCTACGACTTTTTCCTAAACGTTGCGTTAATTTTGTTAGAGAATAACCACTCTGACGCACAGCTTGTTCTACAATTTCTCCTCGGTGTTGCATAGGTACAAATTTGTACGCTAAAGCGTGAAATAATCGCGCAAATATTGCTCGATTATGAGAAAAAAATGTTATGTTTACATCAAAATCTACTAAATGTGCTCTAAATGAGTAATAAACACATTTTAATTTATTACCAACTGGGTACAGGAACATATGTAGTTACTGAACCAATGCCTTGGTCACGAGAGAATCAACATTTGTTTCCACAATTTGATTTCACGAATAATTCCCCAACGTCCAATGAAATAGGGGTGTTTTTAGTACGAGAATATAATTTCTCAAAAGAGGAATACAATGATAGAAACATAACACTCATTAGCAATCTTGATCCGAGTTTTCAATTTCCAAATGAGAATTAATTTAAAAAAAGAAACATAATGAAAAAGCAACTATTAACTCTAACACTAAGCGTATTATCGATAAGTCTTAATGCCCAAGTTCCAAATTATGTTTCAACAAATGGACTAGTAGCTTATTATCCTTTTAATGGGAATGCAAATGATGAGAGTATTAATACCAATGATGGGACGGTTATTGGTGCGCAGCTTACAACGGATAGAAATTCTCAGCCTAATAGTGCATATAATTTCGATTATACAGCTTGGACTTGGGGCGCTGGAGGAAATGAAATATTCATCCCATATAATTCTATGTTTAATTCGACAAATTTAACTGTGTCAGCTTGGTGTCAACCAATTTCAACAGGATATTTAAATCAAAATATGGTAATTATTAATAGATTTCAATTTGGCTATGATAATCCTAGTGGAGAGGCCTGGCAGGTACTTTTAAATCCAGATAATATTGAAACTATAACTGCGGTGATTCAAGAAGATCAAACAGTTGTATATAATCAAGGGCCATCATTAATTATGGGAGCTTGGTCACATATAGTTTTGACTTTTGATGGTTTTGAAATTAAACAATTCATTAATGGACAATTAGTTGACACTGATGTAAATGCATCTTTTCTACTAAATATTGATGGAGTTTCAGGTATTTCAATTGGCGTTTCTGATCAAGCCAATGGGCATTGGGGTCCCTTTGATGGTAAAATAGATGACATCGGTATTTGGAATCGTGCACTTTCAGAATGCGAAATTCAAGATCTTTACAATTCACAATTAAACACAATAGCAAGTTCTGTAACTTTAAATGTAGCAACATTAACAGCGGATTTTATTGGAGCATCTTATCAATGGTTGGATTGTGATAACAACAATGCACAAATTATTGGTGAGATTAATCAATCATTCACACCATCGGCTCAGACAGGAAATTATTCAGTGGAAATTACAATGAATGGATGCGTTGATACATCTACTTGCTATATTGTTGATTATACAAGTATCAATGAATTAAATTCTAATTCAACTAAGAAACTTCTAAAAATTGTTGACTTTATGGGCAGAGAAATTAGCTATAAA
Source organism: Flavobacteriales bacterium (assembly GCA_009885545.1). Taxonomy (GTDB): domain Bacteria; phylum Bacteroidota; class Bacteroidia; order Flavobacteriales_D; family Crocinitomicaceae; genus M0103. The sequence continues at coordinate 20,547 of VFKM01000153.1, read as the reverse complement.
AAAAATACTCCTATGATTTTCATTTATGAAGATGGAACGGTGGAAAGAGTGATTGAGGTGGAGTAGATATAAAAATATTCATTATGGCAATTTGTAGATGCATTAATCAGCCACCAAATGGAAGGACGAAAAAATATGTTAGAAGTGTAGAACCTTTAAATTATGAAGAAGGTTCAATGATTTGTGGTAGAAAGGATTGTACAAATGACGGCCTTATTTGGCTCACAAAAGACGAATCTAATGATTATAATAATGGGTTAAAGATTTTTAGTTTTGATAGCGCTGTTTGCAAGGTTAAAGTGAAATAATCATTTTTAATAGAATGAAAAAGTCTGATTTTTTTGAAAAAATTAAAAAGGCCGTCACCGAAAATATTTTAGGAGAGCCTTTTACAGCATCAGAAGTGAATAGTAAATGTGAAAATGTATTATTGAAAAGTAAGTCGTTTTTGAGCAAACATGCGAAAGATAATCCAGGGAAATATACACCATATTTTATTCGTATTTCTCGAGGATTATATAAAATAAATAGTTTATTAAATTAGTAATCACACCAACTTTTTTCTTAACTTAAATAAGAAAAAGGAAAATGCATTCACCTTCTAAACCATTTAGAAACGTTCAAATTCGGCTGTATTCTTGGGATTATCGTAAAGATGGAGCCTATTTTATAACCTTGTGCACTAAAGATCGGTCACCATTTTTTGGGGAAATTGTAAATGGGCAAATGAAATTGTCTCATCTTGGTATTTTAGCCAATGTGTTTTGGCATGAAATAAAAAATCATTCGACAAATGTGATATTGGAAGAATTTGTTGTGATGCCCGATCATATTCATGGGATTTTGATTATCGATTTTTCGTTAATTGATTCAGAACGACTGAATCCAGCGATAACTGGTCAAAATCGTTTTCAAAATATTGGAAAAAACTCGTTATCGTCGTTAATTGGTTCTTATAAATCTGCAGTCACGAAACATGCAAGACGTTTAGGATTCGAATTTGCTTGGCAATCGCGTTTTCACGACCATATAATTAGAGACGAACAATCGTTCCAGCGAATAAAAGAATATATTAGAAAAAATCCAGAAAATTGGAAGAATTAGTCGAATAGTCGAATAGTCGGTTCAGGGCATGCCCTGAACCGACTATTAGTTTTAAACCAATCCTTTTTCCATTAACAATTTCGCAATTTGCACAGCATTTGTCGCTGCTCCTTTCCGTAAATTGTCAGCCACTATCCATAAATTCAAGGTGTTTGCTTGAGATTCATCTCTGCGGATTCTTCCTACAAAAACATCATCTTTTCCTTCAGCGTATTTCGGCATTGGATAAGAATTGGTCGTTGGATCATCTTTTAAGGTAATTCCTGGTTGTTCGTGCAACAATCGACGTACATCCGCCAAATCAAACTCATTCTCAAATTCAATATTGACTGCCTCGGAATGACCACCAACAACAGGAACCCGCACAGCTGTTGCTGTCACATTTATTGCGGGATCTAAAATCTTTTTAGTTTCGTTCGTTAATTTCATCTCTTCCTTCGTGTAACCGTTGTCAAGAAATGAATCACATTGTGGAATACAGTTTTTGTCTATTGGATAATTGTAAGCCATTTCTCCTGTAATACCATTGCGTTCGTTTTCCATTTGTTGAACAGCTTTTACACCCGTTCCAGTAATAGATTGATAGGTAGAAACGACTACTCGCTTTATTTTATATGCTTTATGAAGAGGAGCTAAAGTTAATACCAATTGTATCGTACTACAATTAGGATTGGCAATGATTTTGTCATCAGCGGTCAATACATCTCCGTTGATTTCAGGAATAACTAGTTTTTTTGTCGGATCCATTCTCCAAGCGGAAGAATTATCAATGACAGTAGTTCCAGCTGCAGCAAATTTTGGAGCCCATTCTAAGGATGTATCTCCACCAGCCGAAAAAATGGCAATGTCCGGTTTCATATCAACAGCTGTTGAAAGACCGACAACGGTATATTTTAACCCGCCAAATTCTATTTCTTGTCCAACTGATTTTTCAGATGCTACTGGAATCAATTCTGTAATCGGAAAATTGTGTTCACGAAGAACTTTTAACATTACATTACCAACCATTCCTGTGGCACCAACAACTGCTACTCTCATCTTAATTTTATTTTTTATCGTGTACCAAAATTAGTATATTTATAGCAAATGTAGGTATAATATTATCCATCAATTTTTGGGTATAATGCCGATTTAGCAAGAAAAAAGTTCGATTTAAATTGAACTATATTGATTGCATTATCGGTATTAGCAGCAAAGAAAAGAATCAAATGAAATACTTTTTAGCCTTTTTTATTTTCTTAACACATCAAGCAATTTTTGGCCAATTTACAGACGATTTTTCGGACGTAGATTTCACAAATAATCCAACTTGGATTGGCGATGATTCTGTATTTGTCATTTTTGATAACACGGGCAACATGCAGCTTCGTTCCAATAAAACGATAATAAACTCGAGTTTTTATTTGTCAACACCGAGCGCCCAAGCAATAAACGGACAATGGGAATTTTATACGCGTCTTGCGTTCAGTACTTCGAGCGCAAATTATGTTGACGTTTATTTAACTTCCGATCAATCAAATTTATTGAGTCCAACAATTAATGGCTATTTTGTGAGAATTGGAGGTACAGCAGATGAAATTTCGCTCTATAAAAAAGTGGCTGGAGTTGCAACTGTGATTATAAATGGACTTGATGGAGTAACGAATGCATCGAACAATTTATTAAAAATAAAAGTTACATGTTCTGCAACAAACGATTGGGAATTAGAAAGAGATCTGTCGGGAACTGGGACAAGTTATGTTTCTGAAGGCATTATCAATGATGCTTCGATTTTAACGAGCAGTTTTTTTGGTGTATTAATTACTCAATCAACAGCAAGCTTTTTCCAAAAACATTACTTTGACGATTTTTATATTGGACCAATTATCGTTGATTTAATTCCGCCAGTTTTAGTCTCTGCAACTGCACTTAACGCATCACAAATTGATGTTGTTTTTAATGAACCTATAACTCAAATTTCGGCTGAAACGATTGGAAATTATATTATAGCACCTGTGCAAACAATTACAAGTGCTTTAATCGATGGAATTGATCCAACGTTAGTTCATTTAACTATTTCTGGTTCGTTAACAAATGGTACAACGTATACTTTAAATTCAAATGCAATTCAGGATTTAGATGGGAATATTTCAGGAAACCAAAGTGCTCAATTTACTTATTTGTTTGCTGAAGCTCCAGTAATTGGAGATGTTGTATTATCAGAATTTGTATGCGATGAGACACCTTCTATTGGTTTACCTCAAGTTGAATATGTTGAAATTTATAATCGAAGTTCAAAATATTTTAATATTCAAGATTGGAAGTTGGGTGACGCTTCTTCAGAGGGAACAATTCAACTAGGATGGCTGGCCCCTGGAGAATACAAAATCCTTTGTTCAACGTCTAATATTGACACCTTCACAATGACGGTTCCAGTTGGAGTCACAAGTTTTCCGAGTTTGAATAATGCTGGTGATGATCTAGTTTTGAAAGATGATACTGGAGTTATATTAGACAAAATTTCCTATACAGATGATTGGTATCAAGACCCATTAAAAGCAGATGGTGGTTATTCTCTTGAATTGATAAATCCTAATGATCCTTGTTCTGGAGAAGACAATTGGAAAGCGAGTATGGCATTAATTGGTGGAACACCTGGAGCGATTAATTCTGTTTATGATATTACAATAGACACACAATCTCCATCAATCATTGAATTACTAGCTTCAGCTCCAAATTTGTTGACAATTACGTTTAATGAAGGTATGGACTCAACACTTTTGATGGATGCTTTAGTTTCTTTTTCACCTAATCTAACTGTTTCAAACACCTATATTCTAGAGCCTTTTCCATCAGAATTTACATATCAATTTGTTGAAAATTTAGTTGGGAGTCAGACATATACTATTACACTTAACAATGTAGCAGATTGTTGGATGAATACAACTACACTTACTGGAACTTTTGCTTTAGCAGAAAACCCAATTCAAGGTGATTTAGTTCTCAACGAGATTTTATTTGATCCTATTACCGGAGGATCTGATTGGATTGAAGTATATAATACCTCTTCAAAATTAATCGACTTAAAAGATTGGCAAATAGCCAATTTTGATAATGATACAATTGCTAATAATAAAGTTATTTCAGATCATTTTCTCCTTGCTCCCAATCAGTATGCCGTAATTGGAAAAGATTCAGCTTTTGTGAAACAAAACTATGCATCAGCTATTCCGGGAACGTTTGTGCAATCCGATTTACCAAGTTTAAATACTGATTCAAGCTCTGTTTATTTGATTTGGAATTTTCAAATTATGGATAAAGTTTCTTATTCAAGTGATTGGCATTTTCAATTATTAGATGTTACAGATGGTGTATCACTCGAAAGAATGGATCCAGAAGGAATAAGCGACGATCAAAACAATTGGCATTCAGCAGCTGAAGCAATTGGTTTTGGAACACCAGGCGCAAAAAATTCTCAATATTATCCTGCTCTTACGAATGGTGATTTTTCTTTTACTAGTTCAACAGTTTCTCCTGACAACGATGGTTTTGAAGATGTTTTACAAGTGAATTATGAAATGTCGGAACCAGGCTTATTGGGAACCTTTACGATCTATGATGATAGAGGAAGAATAATTAGAGAATTATTTAAAAGTGAATTATTAGCGACAAAAGGAACGTTTACTTGGGATGGCGTGAGTGATTCAGAAACGAAAGCAAGTATAGGGACATATGTGGTGATTTTTGAAGCATTTTCTCTGGATGGGGAGGTGAAGTTTACAAAAAGAAAAGCATTTGTAGTTGCTGGAAAGTTGTAATTAAATGTCTATTTTTGCCAAAAAAACAAGATAATATGAAAAAAATAATTTTAATTTACCTGCTAATAATTAGCGCTAACTACTCCAATGCGCAAGCTTTTGAAAAAGGATCAAACGTAATAAATTTAGGTTATGGATTAGACCCATATTATGTATCTTCATCATCATCAATAGGACCATTTTTTGTTGGATATGAAAGAGGTATTACAGATGTTATTGGAATTGGTCGTTTTGGAGTTGGAGGAGCAATTGCACATTCTATTTATTCTTATGCATATTTTGGAGGAACTGAACGCGGGAGTCGTTTTTCTCCAATGCTTAAAGTAGCTTACCATTTTGATTTTGACATCGAAAAAATGGATTTATACGCTGGAGTTGGAGCAGCAGCTCATTTTTATAACGTACCAAATTACATAAATTATAATAATAATGGGAATGCATACGGTCGTGATAAATACTTAGCTGTCGGTCATTATATTTTTGCTGGTATTCGTTATTATTTTACAGATAATTTTGGTGTTTATGCTGAAGCTGGACATGGCGCAAGTGCTTTAAATGGCGGTATAGTATTTAAATTTTAAACCAAAAATAATTTCTAATTAAAGCACCTTTTTTAAGGTGCTTTTCTTTTTGTTGTAACTTTGGTATAAGTTAGAAAGATGGTATCACCAGGTTCAAAAGGATGGATTAAAAAGTATTTCGATATGGTCGATAGGGGCCAAATTGAATTGAACAACGATGCTCCAAAAGAAATAGACAGAGAATCGTTTATTCACGCCGCTTTAGGTAGAACAGGAATTATTTTTGGTTTTCCTTCGCGTCTGCATTATGCCAAAGATTTGAACGATTCGAAATGGACGACAGAAGAAAAATTGAAATTGTTATTGTTCGAGTCTCATCTTTTTGTATACCGAACAAAACAAGGTGTAGATTCTTTAAATTCAACTGATTTTGTTGATTCATTAGTTGAATTTTACGGCAAGTATAATGCCTCTTCAATTACCAAAAGGTTTTCGTTCTTTTTGAAGGAGTCAGTTGAAGAAAAGCTTGAGTCAGTTCTAGCAAAAAGAGTTGATATCAAAATGAATTTGTTGGACAACAAGTTCTGGGTGAATTATTTGAATAATGTTTTTATCTATTTAGATGTAATTCTTTTCAATGATTTTTTAGAAAATAGAAAAGCAAGTACCTTATACAATTACGATGAAATGGCTATGAACGCCCTAACCGCGATAACATTAGCTTCTTTTTCTGATGGTGCAATTGAGCATCAAGAAAGATCGATGTTCAAAGTGTTTTTAGCATCAGCAAATTTATCTGATTTACAACGTGAAATTGTTGAAGAACGATTTGAAAAAGGTGGAAATTTCAAGGACTTCACAGACCAAGTTGAAACGAACTGGTTATTCAAACGCTTTCTATTTGACCTTTCTGTTTTCTTCATTTTTGCCAATCACAATGCAGCGGCTGAAGAGAAAGAGCATTTGAAAAAATTGTGTGAGTTTCTTAAATTGACTGACAAAGAACTGAACGAAGGTTTAGCGTTAACAGAACAATTTATTATCAATAACCAAGATAAGATACCTTTTCTAAAAGCGTCTTCTTCTATTGAAAAGGTCTATAGTAGTTTGACGAAAAGGTGGGTTAAAATTCTTGGTAGAAATAAAGATAAGTTAGCTGTTGAACTCAAACAAAGTAAGGAATTAGTATCGCTAATTCGAAAATCAACAACAAGTGAATTAACGAAAGAAGAGAAAGAATTGGTCAAAACACAGTTCAAGGATATTGTGAAATCAATGCCTTCTCTTGCTATATTTTTATTGCCTGGCGGAGCGTTCCTTTTGCCACTTATCTTGAAAATTATTCCTGATTTAGTTCCGTCCGCGTTTAGAGAAAATGAAGTAGATAAGAAATAAACTTATTATTTAGCATTGCTCAATCTCACCCATTAATTTGACAATTAGTTGACAATTCCTGCGATTATTGAAGTGCTTGTTGATAAAAGTTGATCGCTCTTCGAATTCTTCAATCGTAAGTGCATCCGTTTGCAAACCAATAAAGTGTAATTTAAATTCTTTCGCATCATTCGCGATGGTACAAAAGGATTCTAAGGATGTTCCAGCTACCATATTGCTATTAACCAGAATTTTCCCAGAGCTATGAACACACGACAAGAGCTTAAGTTTTATACCTGAAGGAATAGAAGTGTGTAAAACGTGAATTTGTGCCTCTTGAATTAGATGTAAGAGTGAGTGTTCGTCCGGATTTTCAATGAGTTGAATTTCTTCCTTTTTGCACAGAAATTTTAGTTTTTGACTTGGATTTTTTCCGGCAATAATCAATGGAAAAGTAGGGTCAATAACATTTTTGAGTGCTTCTATAATCCATATTGCTGCCTTTTCATTTTCTGGAACTGATAAATTACCGTGAAATAGGGCATAGCGTTTTACTTTGGTAAATTTTCCTTGAATGTCTGGAATAGATGCTGGTAAAACAAAAACAGCTGGATTTATTTGTTTTAATTTTTCGGCATCTGAATCTTTAATAGCCAAAATAAACGAGGCTTTCGATAATATAGCTTGATATTTCTTCAGCTTTATGGCTTCTTGTTGAAAGAATATTTTTTTCAGAAATGATGAATTCTTTTTTAATCCTTGATAATACTCATCTTCAAGGTTGTGCATTCTAACAATCGTTGTGCGATTTTGTATTTCACGATTTTCTAAGTACCAAGTCGTGTGTATTCCTTCAAAAAGAATGGGACAATCATCTTTCAGTAAATTTTCCAGTAAGATTTTGTTTTTTCTCGTTTGAGCGATATAAGGTCGACTTGAAAATAAATTGATAAAGGAGCTTTTTCGATTGTAATAAATGACTTTACCAAATTGATTCAACTCGGATTGTTTACCGCGTCCGTAATCAAACACGTGTAATGTCAAATTTAAACCAAGTGAATGAAGTGCCTTTATTCGATAAAACATGTCAATTGCCCCACCATAGTCGGCAGGGTAGGGAACATCTAAACAGATGATATGTAGATTTTTATTTTCCAACTGAAGGATAAATTTGTTCTAATATGTGGGATTCATGTTCCCAGTTTTCAACTAAACTTGCTGCTTGACAATTTGATTTCATTTCTTTCAAAACAGAAGGGTTTTGTTGCAAAAAAGAAATCTTCTCGGCTAAATTTTCTGGGCTTAATTGATCAATTATCAGCCCGACGGAATGTTTGTGTATGATAGTTGAAATTTCAATTAAATCTGTACTTATGATTGGTATTCCCGCATGTATATAATCAAATACTTTATTCGGTAAAGAATACTGATAATTCATATTAGTAGGCTTGTCTAAGGTCAAACCAACTTCAGATAAATAAGTGAAATTCATCATTTCAGAATAAGGCCTTTTACCAAAAAAGAGAACTTTATTCGATAGATCGTAATTGATTACGGTTTGCTTCAAATCTTCAATTACATCACCGTCTCCAACTATAATTAAACAAGCATTTTCAATTAGTTTCATTGCTTCAACAGCCTCTTCTGCACCTCGGTCGATATTGATTCCCGCTCCTTGAAGAATAATAATAAATTGATTTTCAGGAATTCCCAAGTCCACTTTACTCAGCATAGATATTGGTTGCCAAGAAGGAGAAATGTTTCGAACAACAGCTACATCCTTTTTATATTTGTCGCGATACAATTTGGCAATAGATTCATTAACGGTGTATACTGCTTGTAGCTTTGGGAATATCCAACCTTCAATTCCTTCCCAAATCTTTTGAACTTTTGGCCGACCAATTAATTCTGGCACTTCGGTAAAGTATTCATGTGAATCATAAACCAGTCGTGCATTAGGCTTAAATTTACTCGCAGCATAATTGGCAAGAAGGGAATCTAAATCATTTGCTACAAGAATAGTTGCTCGATGAAAAAGTAAATAAAGAAAAAGACGGAAATTGTATTCTGCGTAAAAAAGCGCCCCTTTATCATACATCAATTTCATTCGTTTTGTATGATAACTTCTTGTTGGTAAAGGAATGCTATTTTTTCGTTTTCTTCCAACCAATAATACCGTATAGCCTTGTTTTTCAAGAAAAAGACAAATTTTATCTACACGATTGTCCGTATATAAATCATTTGTAACTGAAACAATTGCTCGATTTAATTTTGCCATTACCCAAAGCTACAAAAACTCAAATGATTGGAAGCCTATTTAAAAAAGTATTAAAGACGCTAACAGAAGAGATATCCCAACGAAAAACACAATTGTTTCGATAATCAAGAAAACTTTACTGATTTTTAAACGAGATTCGCCTTTTGGAGTAATATATCTAGAAGATTTAGCTTTGAAATAGAAAACATAGGCAACAATTAAAGCGATAATTCCTAACAAAATAGCCGTGATAGAAATAATCATTGCAGCTGTAGCATTTTTCTCTGTGCGATATGCTTGATTCACAATGTCATCTTCCTCTTCTCCATCTAACGTCAAACTTTCAGCTTTCTTTTTTTCAGTTGTAGAAACTGAAATAACACTGCCTGAAGTGATTGGGATTTCATCTTCAACTGATGCAATAACTGTTTCAATCGAATTATTTTCCGTTTCTTTTAAGCTTACACTGGAAACATCCTTTATCGTTTCAAGCTGCTGTTTTTCGTTTGATTTATCAATAACTGCTACTTCTTGATCCGCAACTTTAACATAGCGTAAATGACCAACTTTATTTTTGAATGTGCCACAAGACACAAAGATGATAAGTAGTATAAGAAGTGAAATGTGTTTCATAATAATTTTAATCTAGTACAGTAAACGTATTAATTCAGAATTTAGTTGATAATTGGCTAAAAGAAATGTAATTTTTAATTTCCAATAATGCCTTTAATCTGTTCATAAGCATGTTTGATGTGTTTTACATCTGAAAAAATTATTCGCAATTTATCGTTTTGCTCACTGAACTTACAATCTTTACCATTGCGCTGAATATGATTTAAAATTTGAGTAAAAGTTTCAGTTTCGTAAAAATGTGATTGTGGATTGGAAATGAAATATCCTACCATTTTCCCTGATTTGATGACTAAGCGCTCCATTCCCATATCTTGAGCCAACCAGCGTAATTTGAAAGATAAAACCAACTCATTGACTTGTTTTGGTAATGGCCCAAATCTGTCAATAAGCATTTCGGCAAATTTTTCAAGTGCTGCTTGGTCTTTTAAATTATCCATTTCCTGATATAAGCTTAATCTTTCTGTGACATTGTTCACATAAGTATCAGGAATTCGCACTTCTAAATCAGTTTCGAGGATGCAATCCTTTACGAAATTGAGTAATGAATCGGAAGTGCGATCATCAAATAAATCTTTGAATTCTGCTTCTTTCAATTCTTCCATTGCTTCATTTAATATCTTTTGATACATTTCAAAACCGATATCTGAAATGAAACCACTTTGTTCTCCACCCAACATATTTCCGGCTCCTCGAATGTCAAGATCTTTCATCGCGATATTAAATCCGGCACCTAAATCTGAGAACTGAACTAATGCTTCCAATCTCTTTCTGGAGTCTGACGTCATGATGCTGAAAGGTGGTGCAATTAAATAACAAAAAGCTTTTTTATTGCTTCGTCCAACGCGTCCACGTAATTGATGTAAATCACTTAAGCCAAAGTTTTGAGCGTCATTAATAATAATTGTATTAGCATTTGAAATATCAATTCCTGATTCTATTATAGTTGTAGCAAGTAATACATCGTATTCACCATTGATGAAGTCCATCATGATTTTTTCGAGGTGTTTTCCATCCATTTGACCGTGACCAATACCAACCCTAACACCCGGGCATAATCGCTGAATCATACCAGAAATTTCTTTGATATTAGCCAATCGGTTATGAACAAAAAACACTTGCCCTCCACGACTCATTTCATATGCTATGGCATCACGAATAATTTCTTCGTTAAAATGAATAATTTCTGTTAGCACAGGCTGCCTGTTTGGAGGAGGTGTATTAATGATACTCAAATCACGTGCGCCCATTAAAGAGAATTGTAAGGTTCTCGGTATTGGAGTAGCCGTTAAGGTAAGCGTATCAACCGTAGTTCGAAGCGTTTTTAATTTGTCTTTTACAGATACACCAAATTTTTGTTCCTCATCGATTATCATTAATCCAAGATCTTTGAATTTCACACGTTCAGCAACAATGGCGTGAGTACCGATGAGTATATCAATTTCTCCAGTGCTTAATTTTTTAAGTGTTTCGGTTGTGTCTTTCGCAGATTTAAAACGATTTATAAAACTCACATTACATGGAAAATCTTTGAATCGTTCTTTGAAACTTCTGTAATGTTGCATCGATAAGATAGTGGTCGGAACAAGAATAGCCACTTGTTTACTATCAGCAACCGCTTTAAATGCCGCGCGAATTGCGACTTCAGTTTTCCCAAAACCAACATCTCCACACACCAATCTATCCATAGGTGTAGAAGATTCCATGTCCTCTTTAATCGCTTGGGTAGCTTTCAATTGGTCAGGCGTATCTTCATACATGAAAGAAGCTTCTAATTCGTTCTGCAAATAAGTATCTTCGCTAAAAGCAAATCCAGGCTGACTCTTTCTTTTTGCATATAATTGAATGAGATCAAAAGCCAATTCTTTAATCTTCTTCTTCGTTTTACTTTTTAATGTTGCCCAAGCTTGCGTTCCAAGTTTATTCATTTTAGGAACAGCACCATCTTTCCCCGTGAATTTTGAAATTCGATGCAAAGAGTGAATACCAACATATAGAACATCACCGTCCTTATAAACCAATCGAATTGCTTCTTGTGGTTTGCCATTTACATCAATCGTTTCTAATCCAGAAAACTGCCCAACACCGTGATCAATATGTGTTACATAATCACCTTTTTGAAGGTTATAAATTTCTTTTAACGTAAGCGCTTGTTTTGCTTGCCGAAATCCTTCTTTTAATCTAAATCGATGGTATCGTTCAAAAAGTTGATGGTCTGTATAACAAACTAATTTTTGAGAAGGAGAAATAAATCCTTCATGTAAAGCAATATTTACTGGCTTAAAATCTACTCCACCACCTATATCTTCAAATATCTGATATAATCGGTCAATCTGTTTTGGTTGATTAGAGAAAATTAAATTTGTGAAATGGAGTTTTGTTCTGTTCGCTAAATCTTCTCGTAACAAGTCAAAATTCTTATTGAAACTTGGTTGGGGAAGAAAATCAAACTGAAATTCTTTTGCCGCCTTGAAGTGAAATTCCGGCCCCCATTCAATGATATTATATGGCTCTATTTCATTTTTAACATCTTGAGGATGCAGATAAAGTTCTATAGGTAAAGTTCGCTTAACAACATCTGATAGCCCATTATAAATCGTTAATGACTTATCATATTCTTTTTGTAAAATGGAAGTCAATACATCATAAGATGAAAGCCATAACGTTACGTTTTTACCTAGGAATTCGAAAAAGCTCCCGTTTCCTTCTAAATTTAGTTGACCTTGAACATTTGGAATAACATTAAAATGCTTGAAGTTCGTTATGGATAATTGTGTCCCAGCATCAAATGTTCGAATGGATTCCACTTCATCTCCAAAAAATTCAATTCTAAATGGATTATCATTTGAATAAGAAAAAACGTCAATTATTCCTCCTCGAATGGAGAATTGACCGGGTTCGTAAACAAATTCTACTCGGTCAAAATGGTACTCTAATAACAATTCGTTTATGAAATCGATGGAGTATGTTTTCCCCACTTCAACACGTAATGTATTATCACTTAATTTTTTTTGAGTAGGGACTTTTTCAAATAATGCTTGAGGATAGGTGACAACCCAAACATTACTTCCATTATTTATTTTTTCCAAAACTTCTGCTCTGGAAACAACATTTGCATTATCAGTTTCTTCTAATTGATAAGGAACGCGATAGGAAGCAGGATAAAATAAAATACGCTTGTCTTCTGGAAATATTCCTTCTAAATCATTTAAAAAATAAGCGGCTTCTTCTTTATCGTTTAGAATAAATAATTGATGTCCTGGAATTTGATTAGCTAAAGCGGATGAACACAAGCTTTTTGAAGAACCAACTAGTCCTTTCCAATGTATTCTCGTTCCAGCAAATTGTAACTGATTTGCAGTTTCATCAATTTGAGGAATTTTAGAAAAAAACTCTCGTAATGATTTTAGTTCCATTTATTTTTGAAGCAGACTGATTGCTTTTTCAACCATATTTTTAGAACCCACAAAGAAAGGAACTCTTTGATGTAATTGGGATGGCTCTATATTTAATATTCGTTCGCGACCAGTGGTTGCTAATCCACCTGCTTGTTCAGCAATTAATGCTAATGGATTACATTCATAAAGTAAACGTAATTTTCCTTCAGGTGATAAATCAGTCGCTGGATAAATATATATTCCACCTTTAATAAGGTTTCTATGAAAATCAGCTACTAAAGAACCAATATATCTGCCTGAATAAGGTGCTCCTTTATCATTGTCGGAACTTTGACAATATTCAACATATTCACGAATACCTTTTTCACATATAGCAATATTCCCTTCATTCATGGCGTACAATCTTCCAGTTTCAGGCATTTTCATATTGGGATGAGAAAGGCAAAATTCACCAATTGAAGGGTCTAAGGTAAAACCATTAACTCCTCTACCAGTTGTGTAAACAAGCATTGTTGATGAGCCATATAATACGTACCCTGCAGCGATTTGTTCATTCCCAATTTGAAGCATATCGTCTAAAGTTGCTAAAGTTCCAACTTCAGATACTCTATGATAAATTGAAAAAATTGAACCAATAGAGACATTTACATCAATGTTAGATGAGCCATCAAGTGGATCAAAAAGAACAACATATTTAGCTTTTTTGGCTTGTTCGGAAGTAAAAGCAATATAATCGTCATTCTCTTCAGATGCGATTCCACAAATTTCACCACCGTTTTCAAATGCTTTTATAAACTGCGTATCAGCAACAACATCCAATTTTTGTTGTTCTTCTCCTTGAATATTAGTTTCTCCTTGTGAGCCTAAAATGTGATCTACTAATCCCGCTTTTCGCACATCGCGACTAACGATTTTAGATGCAACAGCAATGTCATTTAATATCCGAGACAATTCGCCAGATGCTCCAGGGAATTCAGCTTGACGGTCCATGATAAACTCATTGAGGGTAGTAACTTTTGACATGTTGCTTTGAATTTTTTGTAAATATCGGTAAAATGCTTGAATTGATTAAACTGATTACTTAGGAAATAGAAATAGATAACAGATTATTTTACATGAAAGGCAAAACAAGAACTAAATACCTTAAAAATTTACCTATAATGATAAAAGTCAAAACAGGTATAAATGGAACTTTAAAAAACCCTAGTGCAATGGTCATTGGATCTCCAATGAAAGGCACCCAAGAAAAGAATGCGATTAAATAGCCATGTTTTTGAATGCGATTTTGAAAAGTCATTAACTTTTCTTTTTTGACTCCAAATCTTTTCAGCCAAAGAGTATTTCCAAACATTCCAAGACCATAATTTGTAAGACCACCGAGTGAATTACCTATTGTAGCAACAATTAAACAAGAAGTTGGATCAACACCTTGACTTAACATTAGCAATAGAATTCCTTCAGAGCTCATAGGTAAAATGGTCGCTGAAAGAAAACTTGCTAGAAACAAGCCAATAAATCCGATTGTAAATAGTTCCATAAAAAAAGGCCTCAGTCAATTGACTGAGGCCCTCAAAGATATTAATTCAAAGACCGCGAAGCAGCGGCGCAGTCAATTATTTCTTGATGAATTTTTTAGTAACTGTTGATTCATCAGTAGAAATAGTTACGTAGTAAACTCCATTAGAGAAAGATGCAGCGTTGAAAGACACGTTATGCGCTCCAGCAACTTGAGTTCCGTTGTCCAATGCGTAAACAACTTTTCCAGTAATGTCAACTACTTCAACATTTACTGCAGAAGCATTAGCTATAGAATAGTTAATTGTAGTTTCTCCCGATGTTGGATTAGGGAAAACGTTTCCGATAGTTAAAGCGGATGAATTTTCATCAATTCCTAAAGACGGATCAAAGTTTAACGAAACCGCTGGTGAAACATCCCAACCAACGAAATAGTTAATTGCTCCAGCTGCACCAAATGGGCCGAAACAAACAGTAGAAAAATCTGAATCTCCTTTTGTTGATCTTTTAATTGTCAATTTTTCTGTTGCTGATTGGAACGTTTTAACCATTGCAAAATATGATTTGCCAGCTTCCAAAGTCAGATTAGAAGGCATTATTATGGTTGTAGCTGATGCGGTAACAATAGGAGTAGGTACTTGGTAAGAAACATAATCGATTAAGATATTGTCAGTACCTTGAACTGAACCAGATGGCATTTCCCAAACTTCAACATCTACAAAAATTCCAGCAGTGGTACCTGTTCCAAAATTTACATCAATTGCTTTTAATTCTTGATTAGCTTGTATTTGGTATATGTTTCCAATTCCAATTTGATCTTCAGTAGTAAACGATAGTGTACCAGTTCCCGATAATGGATGATTGTGGCCAAATAGATAATTCGTTGTTGCAAAATTTTCTGTAGCTGAATTATTAGTTGGGACATCGTCTGCAACAACAGTAGCAGTAACCGTATACAAACCAACCGCTGAAGGAACATAACCAGTATCGAACCAAACTGTGTCTGATTCTCCTGGAGCTAAATTGAATGCAGGTGTTGATGTCAATGATACAGAAGAACCTCCTAATGAAATGTCTACAGCTATCGTTTTACTTTGAGCCAATCCACCCTCATTTGATACAACAACTCCAACCAATGTTGGAACAGCTTGTAAAGTTGGTGTTGAGTAATAATCATATAAATTAAAGATATCTCCAGTAAACACTTTAGAGATTTTAATTTCGTCATCATAAGCCTCTAATATACGAACATCATCAACCATCCATCCGTAAGAGACCCAACTTGCCGAGTTAGAACTCCAACTAAAGCGAATGTACAATGAATTGGTTCCGCCTGGCAAAATCCCAGATAAGTTGATTGATTTTATTGTTGGATTAGTATAAGCTTCACCACCATTTACAGTTAAACTTTCGATAGCTGAATTGTCACCAGCCAAAACCCAGACCACATTATCAGTACTAATATAAACTTCTTGATTCTCAAAGTATGTAGCACCATATTGTTGAAATTCTAAAATGTAATTGTTTGGCCCGCCAGACAATGTATTAACGTCAATTGGATTTGTCGTTGTCATCGTATAAAGGACATCTGTAATTGCAGTAGTACTTGTTCCGTTATTTAATTCTCCAAAATTTCCATCGGAAGTTGAATTAATATCTGTTGTAAAAAACCAAGAATTTTCACTTGCATCAATATTCCATCCATAACCAGCACCTTGCCCTGCATTGTCAATTGTCCAATCTGATGGTGTAGTAAAATCATTAGTCCAAATTACATCTCCTCCTGCTTTTAATTGATTCGTAGGTTTAGCTACTTCATTTGGAAGAACAGTTGTAAATTGCTTTTCAAGTGAATTAGATTGTTGATCTGCTTTTTGAGCAAAAGAAACAATTCCAATTGTCGTGCTCATTAAAACACTTAAGTATACTTTTTTCATATTATGATTATTTTAGATTAGCAAATATAAACCATTTTAATTAAATTCTAATACACTGTTAAATAATTGACTACTACCGATCCTTCAAGAAAGGTAGCATTTTACGAGTTTTTATTAATTCTTCTTTACTTAAAGTTACAATTTGAATTATTTCTTCATTTTTTGGAAGAATCATTTCATTCCCAAGTGGATCGATAAACATACTTTCTCCAGAATACATTAATCCTGTTCCATCTTCACCAACTCGATTTACACCAATTACATTACATTGATTCTCAATTGCTCTAGCCGCTAATAAGGTTTTCCAATGTGAGATTCTTTTTTCTGGCCAATTGGCAACATATAGTATAACGTCATAACTCGTTGATTGGTTGGATGAAAGAGAATTTCTAACAATTTCAGGGAATCTCAAATCATAACAAATTTGCAATTGGAGATTCCAATTTTTATAAGATACGATTGTTTCTGATTTTCCAGCTTCAAAAAAATCACTTTCGCCAGCTAAGCCAAATAGTTTTCGTTTATCATAATTATGAAGAGCACCATCTGGTTCAACGAAAACACCACGATTAAAATAGTTCCCATTTTCCTTTATTATCAATGATGTATAAATCGCTGAATTTTTATTTTTTGCAGTTAACTTCAACCATTCTAGTCCAACTGAATCGGTAGTTGATTCTGCTAATTGCTCAACGTTCATTGAAAATCCGGTGTGAAACATTTCTGGCAGTATGATCAAATCAACATCGGACACACTTTCTAAAAGCCTTGTGAAATGTGATAAATTGTCAGATTTGTTTTCCCAAATTTGGTTGGCTTGAACAAGAGCTACTTTTAAATTTTGCATAATCTTGTGGCTGCTTGGGTTAATGTTTCAGTATCTTTTGCAAAACAAAAACGAATTAATTGTTGATCATTATTATTTTCATTGAAGACAGAAATTGGAATTGTGGCTACACCAAATTCTGTGACAAGTCTTTTGGTAAAATCAATATCTGTTTCTTGAGAGATCCTGGCATAGGATGCAACTTGAAAATAAGAACCTTCCGAAGGAAGAAAATCAAAACGACTGTTACTCATGAGACTTTTGAACAAATCTCTTTTCCCTTGATAGAAAGTTCCCAAGTGTGTTAAATCAATTTTATCTAAATATTCTGAAAGTGCAACTTGAGCAACACTGTTCACACAAAAAACCAAAAATTGGTGTACTTTTTTTATTTCAATCATCAGATTTTCTGGGGCGATGATATAGCCAATTTTCCATCCTGTAATGTGAAATGTTTTTCCAAAGGAAGAAACGATAACACTTCTATTAATAATTTTCGATCTTGTGTTAATTGAGATGTGCTTTTTTTCGAATGTAATATATTCATAGACTTCATCTGATAGAAGAATCAGATTTGGAAATTTATCCATTATCGTTTCAAGTGCTAAAAAATCTGATTCATTGAAAATTCGCCCAGATGGATTATGTGGATTATTTATGATTAAGAGTTTTGTTTTTGAATTAATCGATTTTTCAATTCTTTCCCAGTTTGGTGTAAAATCCATGTTTAGTGGAATACGAATCGGTTTTGCTCCAGATAAAATCACAGATGGCCCATAACAATCATAACTTGGGTCTAAAATTACTACCTCTTCACCAACATTGACCAGTGCTTGTATAATTGTGAATATTGCTTGGGTAGCTCCAGCTGTGACTAAAATTTCTGTTTCTGGATTGAGTCTTCTAGCATAACATTTTTCTGTCATTGCACCAATTTTAAAGAGTAATGGAGGATATCCAGCCATCGGAGCATATTGGTGAATTGAGTCAGTAGAAATTTTTTGTAAAATATCGGTTAATTGAGAATCAACAGGAAAATTTGGAAAGCCCTGAGATAGATTTATCGCATTATGCTCAACCGCTAGTTTAGACATTACGGTGAAAATGGTTGTTCCTACATTAGGTAATTTCGACATTTTTAATTGAATTTTAGTTAAAAGTATAAATATTCAATCAAAATTGACCGTTCAATCCAAAGAATAAATCCCTTATTTTTCTTATACTTGCTTTAAAATTAAAAGATGAAACTATTTAGCAAGATTATATTTTTTTTATCAATTATCTTTATTTCTTTTCCATCAATCTCTCAAGAGAAACCACATGAAATTTCCAAAGAAATTAAAATGGAAGAAACAGATGGAAAAAAAGTTTTAACTATCACAACCATAGATAATGGTGTAAAAACTGAAGAAATTTTAACTGGTGCAGCAGCAGATGCGAAATTAGCCGAGTTACAGCAAGAAAATATAATTGAACAAGTCCAAGAGGAAATAACAGTAGAAGATAAAAATGGAGTAAGGACTTTAACTATCAGTAAAACTGAAAATGGGGAATTGAAAAAAGAAGTATATGTTGGAGCAGACGCAGATAAAAAATTGAAGGAAATGAACATTACACCTCCCGAGACTGGTCAACCAAAAATGGTTATAGATATTGAGGACATTAAAAAGAAGAATTAAATTGAGTTTAAATTTCAGGAATTTTTAAAAAGAAAACTTGATAATATCAAAACAAAAGCATGAAATCACTTTATCTTATAACAACAGTTTTAATCCTAAGTGCTTGTAACTCTAAAGACGAGCAATTTTGTAAATGCCTTAAAGCAGGAGAAGAATTGAATGATTTTTCATCGAAATTATTTCAAGAAGATATTACTTCTGAAAAAGCAGAAAAAATGAATGGGTTAAAGGAAGCAAAGAAAAAAGAGTGTGTTGATTATCAGTTGATGAGCGGCAAAGAAATGTTAGAAAAGAAAGCTTCGTGTAAAGATTAAAAAGGAGTTTTCTAAAAGGGATAAAAAAAGTCCAGAGTGGTTATCTCTGAACTTTCTGTTTAATTCTTTTTGTTACAAGATCTTAAAAACTTAGAATCTCTTTAAATGTTTTTTTAGTCACCGTTGCGTCTTTTACTCTATAAAACGCTTGAGTCTGTTGAGTTCCAGCATCTACAACATAAGAGATATAAGCTATTACGTCGCCAACAGGAACTGGTATTGTATTGATATAGGATATTTTTTCCGTTTTATCAACAATAGCAGCAACCCAATCTTCATGACTCACTATTGAAAATGGATGAGGATATAATGTTTTAATTGTTGCTTCTGTTAATCCTGATTCCAACAATGTTTTATCTAAGATAAGTGTGTTAGCCTTTAACGATGGCGCACGCTTTTGGTATTCTTCTTTTACCTTCATATTCGAAGCTAAATTATTGTCAATTATCGTTGCAATCATATCTTGAAGACTTGTAAGTCCAAATGCTAACTGGTCATCTGTCCAACTTGGTAATTGTTGAATTAAATTTGCGTTTTGACTTCCATTTGTATTTATTCCAATATAAACAGCAGACGCTCTGGTATAATTTGTCCATCCGCCGCCAACATCGTTAGATTTTTTTGTTACATCTACTCCAAGCATTATAACAGTGACTGAACCATCTTTCTTTATTTTTAAAATTGCTTCTTTAAGCGGTAATTCTTCATCAATTTTAGTTATTGACCAATGTGAAGCTAAAGCAGCTCTAAAAATTGTGTTTACCTCTTCATTATCTGTTAATCCCATAATAACTTTGGAACTTTTGATTTTTTTGGCATCAGCAAGATTTAAAAACTGAGAAGACACACTAAAAACTGAAATGAAGAGTGTGAATGCGATTAATGCTAGTTGTTTCATAATTTAGTTTTGATTATTTTTTACTAAAATTAATTAATTAAAAAATCTCATCCAAACTTTCACAGAAAATACCTGCCGCTGTCTCCAGAATTTCTTTGGTATGTGCTGAAGAAACAAAACCAACTTCATATCCACTTGGACCTAAATAAACACCACGATTTAATAATTCTCGGTGTAAATTTTTAAAACCTGTCATGTCTGGGTTGATTTCATCTGCTTTGTGAATGCTTTTCTTCCCATCAAAAGACAACCAGAAAATGGAACCAACAGTTACCAATTCAAAGTTATATCCTTTTG
>VFKM01000083.1 GCA_009885545.1 Flavobacteriales bacterium | reverse complement strand
TCTTTTCATTGGGATATGTGCAAATAGAATTAAAGCAGGAATTATCAGAAATCCACCTCCTGCTCCAACCAAACCAGTTATAAATCCAATGAAAATACTTTGAACAAAAATCAATGTATAATTCACAGGTGGTATAAATCCTAAATCTAAATCCTTTTTGAGAGGTTTTATCATGGAATAAGAAGCTCCAATCATTACAATTGCAAAAAGCAACATTAATAAAATTGACTTTGTAATTTCTAATCCCCCAATTGTCATTACAGAATCTGGAATTTGAGGTAAAATAAATCCCCTCGTGAAATAGACCGCAATGATTGAAGGAACACCAAAAATTAAGGTTGTTTTAAATTCAACACGTTTTTCTAAAGCACTTTTAATCCCACCCACCAAAGCTGTTGTTCCAACAATGAAAAGGGAATAAGCTGTTGCCAGCGTTGCATCAATTCCCATAATCATTACAAGGATTGGAACCGTTAATATTGAACCACCACTCCCTACTAATCCTAAAGAAATCCCTACAAAAACAGCTAAAACGTATGCTAAAATATCCATGTATGTATTCAACTAATTAATTCCAATTGCAAAGTTGGCTTTTTTAAATTAACTAAAAAGTTACCAATGTTACATTGATTTCTTAAGTGAGCTAAGGTAACAAATAAAAAAGGCCCTGAAAAATCAGAGCCTTTAAAAAGAACATCAAAATTCTTACATACTTATAATCTTAAATTCAGTTCGTCTATTTAATTGACGTCCCTCATCAGTATCGTTTGTTGAAATTGGCTGTTCTTCTCCATAACCTTTTGAAGTCAGTCTATTTGCCGCAATTCCTGCTTTTATCAAATAGTTCACAACCGCTTTTGCTCTGTTATCCGATAAAGCAAGGTTATAATCGTTTGCTCCTTTCGAATCGGTGTGACCAGAAATTTCAATTTTCAATGTTGGCACATCAACCAACAATTTTGTTAAACGCTCTAACTCGTTTGTTGATTCAGGTCGTAAAGTAGCTTTATCAAAGTCAAAGAAGATGTTTTTCAAAATGATTTTACTTCCTACGGCAATGTTTTTCAATTGAACATCTTTCGTTACTTCTTGGAAAGCTGCTGTATTTGGAATATCAAAGTTTTCTGAATGAAATAAATATCCATCCTTTTTCACAGCAATTCCATAGTTTTTACCAGCTGGTAATGAAACTAAATATTTTCCAGTTGAACTATTTGAAGTAAAGGTAGCGATAACCTTATTCATTTGATTGTCAATTATTTCAATTGTCGCACTTAAAGGTTTATCTGTTAAAGCATCTGTAATAACTCCTTTTAAAATTGTTAACTTAGCTTCTTGAATAACCATAACTGGCGCGACAACAATCTCTTTAACTGGAGCAGCTTGGCTTGCAATCAAATTATCTTCATTGTTTTGAATCATTGGCTTCTCAGGACCTAAGAATGTAATTAAATAAATGTCTTTTTCTCCAAAACCATTTGGGTTAAAAGAAGTATAATATCCATGTCTTCCACTCGCTGAAACAACGAAAAAGACATCATCATCAGGTGTATTTACAGGATATCCAATGTTTTCAGGCGTTGACCATGTTTTCAAACTATCGTTGTAAACAGTTTTATAAATGTCATAGCCACCCATTCCTTTATGTCCTTCAGAACTAAAGTAGAGCGTTTTTCCATCTGGGTGAATAAAAACACCTTCCTCACCGTATTTAGTATTTACAGTTGTACCAAGGTTTTTTGCTTCTCCCCACTTTCCTTTTTCGTCTTTGTAAGAAATATAAATATCTCTATCTCCAATACCTCCTGGTTTATCAGAAACAAAATACACTGAATTTCCATCAGGCGAATAACATGCTGAAGATTCGTGGCTTTTGTCACCATTGATATTTTTGTTCATAGCTTCAGGTTTGCTCCAAGCAGTGCCCACTAATTCTGACTCATATAGATCTCCATTGTTTTTACCTATATAAATTAGAAATTTCGTTCCATCAGCTGACAAGCCTGAATTTGCATCATGATCGTTTGTATTTACAGGCTCCCCCATATTTGTTGCATTCGTCCATTTTCCATCTGGTTGACGATATGAGATATAAATATCTTCAAAATGCTCATTGATTCCTGGATCAATCCCTCCACCTACGGTATTTGGTCTACGTGAAGTAAATAATAAAACAGACTCATCAGCGGAAATTACTGGGCCATAATCAGTGTATTGAGAATTAACTTCTTTACCAAGATTATCTATGAACACACGGATTGGTTTTTGTGAAAGCTCCTTTCCAACATAGCACTCCTTAATATATTTTGTAACCTCCATAATCGCCTGGGGGTTTTCATTCGCATTTACGCTTTTTTGAAAAACAGAAAACTCTTTCACTGCTTTATCCCATTGCATATCTAGATGATACGCTTTGCCTAAAAAGTAATTCAAATATGAATCAACAGTTGGATTAAGTTGCTGAGCCTTTTCTAAAAATGGAATAGCCTTTAATTTAAAGCTTGACGCTAAATAACATTGACCCAATTTATAATTCAAAAGAGCATTGTTAGGATTAAATTTATTCGCAGCTAAATAAGGTTCAATTGCCTGTTTGAAATAAATAATTCCTTCATTAAAAAAAGCATCTCCTTTTTCAATATTTTCTTTAGCAGCTTTTAATCCATCTTTATCTTCCTTAAAGAAATCTTTAGTGAATTCAATATTTTGAGCTAATAGAACATTTGATATCACTAGAAACAATGCGGCTAAAAATGTATTTTTTGATGTATATATGATATTTTTCATAATAGTTTTCTCTTCAATATTCTTAATGTAACTTACTTGCAATCAGAAGTGTAATTCTTCGCGACCTCAACCCCTAATTCAATTGCTTTTTTCCAATCAGTACAAGAACCAGAAAAATCTTTCATCATTTCTTTTGCAATTCCACGATTCATATAAGCGTATCCGTAATTCGCATCAATTTGAATTGCTTTCGTACAATCATCAATACTACCTTGATAATCTTTTAATTTGTATTTCGCCGTAGCACGGTTATTTAAAGCAAAAGCATAATCTGCTTTTAATTGCAGTGCCTTAGTAAAATCATCAATTGCACCTTTAAAATCTCCAGCATCAATTTTGGCACTTCCTCGATTGGTGTATGCAACATAATAATCTCCTTTCAATTTAATTGCTGCTGAATAATCTTCAATTGCACCTTTATAATCTGCTTTTTTACGTTTAGCACTAGCCATATTATTTAACGTGAATGGCATATTTGGAGTAATAACAAGTGCTTTTTTGTAATCTGCTATTGCCCCATCAATATCTTTGATTTGAAGTTTTGCACTTCCTCTATCATTAAAAGCATAAGCATATTCATTATTGAATTTAATAGCTTCAGTAAAATCAGCAATTGATCCCTGATAATCCTCAGTTTCAAATTTAATTACACCTCTATAATAAAAAGCCTGTGAATAACCAGTATTCATCATTATGGCAGAAGAATAATCTTCCATTGCTCCTGTTTTATCAGAATTAGCTGCTTTAACTTGTGCTCTTCCGAAAAAATACTCGCTTTGTTGACTAATATTTAAAGCCATCGAATAATCTTCCATTGACCCTTTTAAATCTGCCAATTCAAATTTCGTATTTCCCCTGTTATAATATGCTTTATCGAAATCTGCTTTCAAAGCAATTGCTTGATCAAATTCAGTTAATGCTGCTTTGTAATTTTTCTCTTGGAAATAATTAATTCCGCTATTATAAAACTTTTCTGCGTCTTGAGAGCCATCATCGAGGATCTGCGCTTTTACAATTGAGTCTTGGGCTATTACTGTGGAGAATCCAGCGACCCCCATTATTACAGTAATGATAAAAAATTTCATTGCCATTCGTGATAGTAAATTAAATTAAACTTAAATCTGCTTTTGGTTTGGTAATCGCGTTACGAAGATAACCTTTATTTTTAATAGTGATTATCGTGCCAAAAGAAATTTATCCTAAATATGGTTTGAAATCTTTAGAATACATTTTGATCTTTTCATAATATAATCTAACATATTCAACTATTTTTATTGAGCGAAAAAATAGTAATATGAAAAATCTTTTTTTAATTGATAAAGAGTTAACCTTTCTCAACTTTGGCTCTTTCGGTGCTTGTCCTCAAGAAATTTTTGACGACTATATTAATTGGCAAAGATTATTAGAAAAAGAACCTGTTCAGTTCATCACTGTTGATGGTTATGATTATTTGAAAAAATCAAAAGAGCCATTAGCAACATATATAAATTGCAATGCTGAAGATTTAATATTCGTCCCAAATCCTACACATGCTTTCAATATTCTTGCGAAGAATATAGTCCTTCAACCTGGTGACGAGATTTTAACGACCACTCTAGAATATGGCGCTATGGATAAAACATGGGAATATTATTGTGAAAAAGCTGGAGCCAAATATGTTCGTCAACCCATTTCCTTGCCCATTCAATCGAAAGAAGATTTTATTCATGAATTTTGGAAAGGATATTCAAATAAAACGAAATATATTTTTATCAGTCAAATAACAAGCAGTACAGCCTTAATTTTACCCGTTAAAGAAATTTGCGCCCAAGCAAAAAAACGTGGGTTGATAACGATTGTTGATGGCGCTCACGTTCCTGGGCATATCGGGTTAAATTTATCGGAACTGCAAGCAGACTTTTACACCGGTGCCTGCCATAAATGGATGATGACTCCAAAAGGGTGCTCGTTTTTGTATGTCAGGAAAGAATTTCAAGAAAGCTTAGACCCTTTAATCATTAGCTGGGGATTCAAAAGTATCGCTCCATCGAGTTCTAGATTCTTTGATTATCACCAATTCAATGGCACGCGTGATTTCTCTGCTTATTTGACAGTTCCAAAAGCCCTAGAATTTATGAAAAAGTATGATTGGGATTCAGTTTCAACTAACTGTAAAAATCATGTTTTGGAATGTGCTCCCAAATTATTTGACTTTTTTAAAACAACTCCTTTAGCGCCTTTAAATAATGAGTTCTACGGACAAATTTGCAGTGCTAAAATCCAAACTACTGAACCAGAAAAATTACAGCGATTGTTATATGAAAAATATCGAATAGAGATTCCGATAATGCGTCATAGAAATGATTGTTATATTCGATTCTCATTTCAAGCCTTTAATGAGGCATCAGAAATAGATTACTTGATTCAATCACTATTCCATATAAAAAAAGAAACAACACTTTTTTCGGTTTAAAAATTGTAAAGATGTTGTCTTATCAAAAAACTACAACATGAAACAATTCATACTTTTAAGTTTCTTTTTTGCTACAAATTGGGCAATTTCTCAAGACACAACAGTTTTAATGTCTTTTGGCGATGGTGGTTTTGTAAAACAAATCGTTTCAAAAAACGACACAACAACCATTGGAAATTATACTAAATCATTAAAAGAGTTCACCATTAAAACAGATAAAAAAACTGGATTCAAACAGTATGTTAGGTATTATCGTAATGGCAAAAAGATGTGGGACAAACAACTACTTCATAACAAAGAAAATGGTCTGAGTATATTTTATAATCAGAAAGGTCAGGAAATTGCAAAATTATCGTTTAAACAAGGTGTCATCGTCGATACTATTTTTATACAACAAAATTCTACTCTATTACTTGGGAAAATAAAATATAAATCGACTGTTTATGGTGGAATGGAAAATGAAGATGGCTCTTCAAATGTAAGTACATCAGAAGGTCCATTTTTTCATTGTTCAATGAAATTCGTTGAGATTCAGAATCAATTAAAATTACCTAAAAATCAAGAATTCAATTTCACCACAGATTTTAAAGGTGACTTTATTTGTGTTTTAGAAATTGGGAATTATGCTTTATTCGAAAAGGAACAAGTCACTTCTAATCTTAATAAAGATTCTTTCACTCCATGGAATTTATCAGAGATGACTGGAGAACAAAACTGGAGATTCAACTCTTTTATTCCAATTGAAAAGAATACTAAAATTGAAACAGCAAAAATTTTGTTTATTTCAGAAGGGTATGCACCATGAAAAAATTAAGTAATAGTTTTTTAAGTATTTAGTTAAATAAATAACATTTCCTATGTTACCATAATGTTAAGAGTTTTTTTCTTTATATTAGCAGTATTAACTATTACTATGAGAAAATTATATCCTTTTCTTTTCTCGTCTTTGACGATTTTTTCAATAAATGCCCAATATTGTACCGCGGTTGGTCCCTCAAGTACTGCTGATTCCAATGTTGAATCTGTTCAATTGATAGGAGCTACTGGTTCAATTAATTATTCTGTCGGCCCAGATATAATCGGTCTACATGACTTAACTGCACTTGGCACCACCTTAAATGCTGGAGGTTCGTACGTTGCTAATATTCAATTTGGCACACTTGGAGGAAATTATGCTGGTGCTGGTCAAGCTTGGATAGATTTCAACCAAAACGGAACATTTGATCCGATAGAATCTATTGGTACATGGTCAGGTACGCCACCTACGGCTCTATCTGTATTCAATTTTACTGTTCCAGCTGGTGCACAAAATGGTTTAACACGAATGCGTGTTACACAGCAAGAAAATGGTTTTCTTCCTTTAAATCCTTGTGCTACATTTATATGGGGTTCAGTGATGGATTTTAGTATTACAATTGGGAGTGGCATTGATTGCAGTGGTTATATAGGTGATGACACATCCGATCCAATAATAGTATCTTCTTTGCCATATGTTAACACTGGAGACAATTCATATTGCTATTCAAATCAAAATTTGGTTTACAATTCTCCTGATATATATTATCAAATCACACCCTCCCCTTTAATGCAATCAATCACAGTTTCTTTATGTGGCTCCTCATTTGACACATTCTTAAGCGTGGTTGATAGTTTTGGAAATATTGTCGCTTTTAATGATGACGGTGCAGGATGTGGTACTTCTTCTTCATTGACTTTTGAAACTGCGGGACTTGGACTTACTTATGTAATTGTTGAAGGATGGGGTAATGCTAGTGGAGCATATGATATTTCAATTAATGCTGACTTTTTAGCAACGGACGAATTGAACGATGAAAATTTCCAATTATATCCTAATCCAACAACAACTAGTTTTTCAATAAAAGGAATACATGGGAAAGTTGAAATTATAGATTTAATGGGGAAAATTGTTCAAAGTATCGATCAATATGATGGTGAGAGTATCTCAATTTTGAATTTAAAAAATGGTTTGTATACTGTTCAATTTGTGAAAAACGATCTATTATTTTCTAAGAAATTAACTATAAACTGATGAAAAATTTACTTGTTTTACTAATCACCTTCATTCAATTCTATGCAAGTTCACAACCATGGTTTGAAAAATCAAATTTTGGAGGTGAAGCTAGACATAGAGCCACTTCTTTTTCAATAGGTAATCAAGGATATATTGGCTTAGGACACATTAATTCAGCTGTCGATGTAGAATTTAAAGATTTTTGGAAGTATGATCCTGCCGCCGATTCCTGGACACAAATAGCAGACTATCCAGAGGGTGAATGTTATCATGCAACTTCTTTTACAATTGGGAATAAAGCATATGTCGGTACTGGCCGTCTTTTAAGCGGCATTTACTCTAAAAACTTTTATAGGTACGATCCATCCTTAAACACTTGGACTCAAATTGCTGATTTGCTTGGTGTAGAAAGAAGAGGCGCAGTTTCATTTGCCGTAAATGGAAAAGGTTATGTGGGTACAGGTCAAACGACTGGTGGATATTCAACTGATTTTTATGAATATAATCCAATAACTGATGTTTGGTTGGTTAGAGCAAATTTACCAGGGCCGCCCAGAACCTCTTCAGTCGCTTTTTCAATTGGCAATTTTGGGTATTTAGGAACAGGTAATACGAACATAGGTTCTGCAAATGATTTTTATCAATTCAATCCTTTGACAAATCAATGGTTATTAAAAGCACCAATTGGACCTACTCCACGGCAAGAAGCAACTGGGTTTTCAGTTAATGGTTTAGGATACATAGGAACAGGTGATGATTTCTCAAGTGGAAATAATTATTCTGATATGTGGGAATATGACCCGCTCTCAAATATTTGGGTTCAAATTGAAGATTTCGCTGGAACGCCACGAAGATATTTAACTTCCTTTGTCATTGGTTCAAGAGCGTATGTTGGAACTGGAACGAGCGGAACAAATTTTAGAGATTTTTGGATGTTCGATCAAGTATTGTCTGTCTTATCAAGAAAAATGGAACACCTATCCATTAGCGTATATCCAAATCCAGCGTCGAATAGTATTTCTTTCAATTTAAAAGAGCTTCCGGAATATATACAAATTGAAAATATATCCTGCGCACTCTTTTCTTCAACTGGATTACTCATTAAAGAATATAATTTTGAGTCATCAACTAGTAATTTTGATATTTCTTCTGTTAATAAAGGTCAATATTTGTATCAATTGAAATACAAAGGAAACAGTTTTAAAACTGGTAAAATTATTATTGACAATTAATGCATAAAAACATCTTCATAAAAATGAATCTATTCAATTCGTGGAAATTACTTTTAATTAAAAATATATGATAAAAATAATCTGCTTTTTAATTTTTACAATGCCTTTTTGTTTTTATGGTCAGGCACCAAACTCTTGGCTAAAGAAGTCTGACTTTGGTGGACTAAAAAGAGAAAGAGCAGTAGCTTTTTCTATCGGTGATTACGGATATGTAGGAACTGGAGTTGATACTGCTGAAATTGTCCATAATGATTTTTGGAAATACAATGCTGCATTGGATACTTGGACTCAAATAGCTAATCTACCAGGTTCTGCGAGAAGAGATGCAGTTGCATTTGCAATTGGAGGAAAAGGCTATGTTGGCACAGGAATAAACAATGACGAATCGGCTTTTGGATTGAAATTGAATGACTTTTGGGAATATAATCCAATCACGAATAGCTGGTTAGCAGTGGCTAATTACCCAGGAGATGGTGGAGCTGGAGTTTACTTCTCTACTGCATTTACTGTCGATTCAAAAGGGTATGTTTGCGCAGGGAAAAGCGACCCAAATTTTTACTCCAATCAATTATGGGAATACAAACCAAGTATAAATCAATGGACACAACGTGCAAGTTTCCCAGGTGGTGTACGTTATCAATTAGCTTCGTTTTCAATCGGTTATTTTGGTTATGTAGGACTTGGGGCTAACCAAGATGTTTACAAAAACGATTTTTGGAAATACAACCCAGGAATTAATCAATGGACTCCAATTGCAAATTTACCGGCAAGTGAGAGAGGTTCTAGTTGTACGTTTACTATTGGTCAACATGGATTTGTTTGTATGGGATCTGATGGTGGTATTTTAGACGATTTATGGGAATACAATCCGTATTCAAATGATTGGTCATCTAAAGCTCCTTATGGCGGAAGTGAAAGGAAAAATGCAGTTGCTTTTGTGGTTAATGAAAAAGCTTATGTTGGAACTGGTAAAGGATATTCTGGTAAAAAAGATGGAATTGAAGAATATACACCAAGTTTAATCCTTGGAATTGATGAATTAACAGTTGGTAATTTTTATGCATACCCAAACCCATCACAAAACTCATTTCAAATTGTTTCCTCACAGGAAGAAATTAGTTCTTTTGCACTTTACTCCACAGATGGAAAACTTTTAAAAATTGTTAGGAGAAATTTTGATTCAAAAATACATGTAGACCATTCTGATATCAATGCTGGCGTATATATGTTAGTGGCATTAGACAACACTAACTCAATATTATCCAAACAACAAATCATCTTACTATAATGAGAAACACTATACTAAATATATTCCTGATACTGTTCATTTCATTTACGACTTTTACTCAAGATTTTTGGATGCAACGAGATTCAGTAAACGGTCCTTTAAAAGGCTCTTGCGTTAGTTTTGTTTTACAACATGAAGGATATATTATTGGCGGCGTGGACGATATAGGATTTAACCGAAAAATGTATTCATACAATGCTGATCAAGATGATTGGGATGACGAAGAATCTATTGGTGGATTATCTGGAAGCGGTTTGAGTAGAGCTTCTGCTAGCAGTTTTGCAATTGGTGACAAAGGATATGTTTGCTTGGGACAAGGAGACACAAACCCTTATTTTAAAGATTTATGGGAATATGATTTGGCTACTGGTACATGGAGTCAAAAAGCCGATTTTATTGGATCCGCTAGGCGACAAGCAATTTCATTTACAATCAATAGTATTGCATATGTTGGGACAGGTCAAGATATCACAGGGTTAAAAAAAGATTTTTTCAAATACGAACCTCTCACAAACTCTTGGACACAGTTAAATGATTTTGCAGGCACGGCAAGAAGACAAGCTGTTGGATTTCAAATGGGAGACAATGGCTATGTTGGCACTGGAGATGATGGAGTTTTAAAAGTAGATTTTTGGATGTATACACCATCTACCGATTCATGGATTCAAAAAGCAAATTTCCCAGGTACAGCCAGAGCTGGAGCAACAGGTTGGGGAATTTTTCCGACTGGATATATTGCTACGGGAGAAGATTTAAATTTCGACTATAAAAAAGACGTTTGGGAATATAATTATTTTGGTAACTCTTGGGTTCAACGTTCAGATTTCATGGGGTCAGGTCGTAAAAATGCAGTTTCTTTTGTTGTCGATGGGGTCGCTTATTTAGGAACTGGATACAATGGAATTTTCTTGGATGATTTTTACGCTTATTTTGGAATAGTTGGACTTGTTGAAAATGAAAACAATTTTGCGTCAATAATATACCCAAATCCAGCAAAATCAGAAGCTACGATTAGTATAAATAACGAGAACGCTTTCGACTTGAAATTGCAATTTTATTCAATTACAGGAGAAGAATTAACTTCAAAAATTGAAACGACTCTTTCATCTAATAATACGTTCTCATTAAATACCACTAAATTATCGCCAGGAAATTATTTTTACACATTAACGAATATTTCAAACACGAAGAAATCTACGGGGAAATTAATAGTTTTGTAAGATGAAATTATTATTATATCTCCTATTGATAGTGTCGTTTTTTACAAGTTGTGATTCTGCAACAAAACAAGTCGATGAAGAACTCACAGATACTAAGGCTACTGCAAACAAGACAGTTACTGAAGAATTTTCTATGCGTGTAATTGAAAACATAGATGCTACTTGGGGATATCAATTATTAAGAGACGGAAAGGTAATGATTGACCAAAAAAACATACCAGCAATTCAAGGTAATAGAGGTTTTTCCTCCAAAGAAAAAGCTGAATTAATGGGAGATTTCATTCTTGAAAAAGTAAAAAATGGAGGGTTTCCTCCTACCGTTTCAATTGAAGAAATGGACAGTTTAGGAGTCTTAAATTAAAAAACCCATGTAGCTTAGTTTTCTGAAGCTACAGAAAACAGGTTTAGGGTTGCCGACAACCGTTGTAATCTGCTGTAAGAAAGAATTCTATTTTCGAAAAATCGAAATGCAGCCCGCCATTGTTTGCCTAAGACTTCCCTGATGGTCAAAATTGTAGAGCTTCAAGAAAAAACTACATGGGCTTCGTCGAAACGAATAAGATTACTATACCAACTCATTGGAAGAATCTCTGATGTAAATATACAAAACCTTTCAACGTATTAATCTCAATCTTTAAAAAAATAGTACCTTCGTTTTCGTCGAAAAAATTAAAATAGAACATGGGTTTATTAAAGAAATTACTATATAAATTATTGAGCCAACGTGCTTATTTAAAAACGCTTCATAGAAGTTTCTATTTACTTTATTCTTCTGGATTTTTAAAGAATGATGCTCGTTTCAAGTACCATTATATGATAAAGAAATTGATTCAACCAGATTTCACAGTTGTAGATTTAGGTGCTAATTTGGGTTATTTCTCAAAAACATTCGCTCGATTAGCAAAAAACGGGAAGCTTATTTCAATTGAACCAGTTCCTGTTTTTTATGACACACTTTCTTATTTTATGAAAGGATATTCAAATACTACAATTCACAATGTTGCACTGGGCGCAGAAGAAGGTTCAATTACAATGGTTTTACCTGAATCAAATGGGATGATCAGAACAGGATTGCCACATATTGCAGAATCTGAAGAAGAAAAACAATTACATACTACTCAAGAAGTGAAAATTGTAAAAGGGAGTAATCGCTTAGCCGATTTGAATAAAATTGATTACATCAAATGTGATATAGAAGGCTATGAACTCAATGTTTTTCAAGAAATAAAACCTCTTTTAGAAAAACACCTACCCTTCGTGCAAATTGAATTAGCAGAGAAAAATTTGGACGACATGTTAAGTCTATTTAATTCTTTAGGATATACTCAATTTGGAATCAAGGAATTTAAATTTTTCAAAGAATCAGGAAAACAAGCTGAAGAAGGTGATTTCTTTTTTGTACCAAAAAATAGATTAGAAGAATTCGAAAAAAGATTTTTTTAAAATCAAATTAACTCTTCAATTCCTGTAACTCTTTTTTCAACTCCTCAATCTCTTGGTCTTTTGCACGAAATTTCTTATAACTGAAAATAAAAGAAAAAGCATATCCAACTACCATTGAGAATATTATCAATAAAGTCAAGGGCATTTTTGTTTGAATAAATAATAAATGTACATCCTGTTCTTTCCAGTTTAATGTTGCGAACACTACGCCCATAATTCCAAGAATAATACTAAAAACAAATTTCACTTTATTCAGAAGCGATAAACTATTCCAATATTCAGTCATATTTTCTATTTTATTTTCGAAAGTAAATATTTTTTCATTAACTCCAATATCAAATTCAAAGTCTACAATTTATTTTTCAAAAAGACATAAATCTCAAATCAATCCATCAGCCTAAAAATTAAAAAGTACTATCTTTACGTCGAAATAAAATAGAAAGCATGGCAAATACATCAGATATTAAAAATGGAGTTTGTATCAAACACAATGACAAACTTTTTCAAATTATAGAATTCCAACATGTAAAACCTGGCAAAGGACCTGCATTTGTCAGAACAAAAATGAGAGGCATTGAGACTCAAAAAGTGTTGGACCACACTTTTTCTGCAGGTCATAAAATAGATATTGTACGAATTGAAAATCGTGAATATCAATATCTTTATCAAGAAGGACAAGATTATGTTTTCATGAATAATGAAACATACGAACAGGTTACTATTCCTGGAAAGATGATTGAGAAACCATTATTCTTGCAAGAAGGAATGATTTGTAATATTCTTTTCCATGCAGAGGAAGAAGCAGCATTAGTGGTAGAATTGCCAATGTACATAACCACTAAAGTAACTTATACTGAACCTGGAGTTAAAGGTGATACTGCAACAAACTCTATGAAATATGCAACAATTGATACTGGAGCAGAAGTTCGTGTTCCCCTTTTCATTGCTATTGACGAAGTAATTAAAGTTGATACGAGAACAGGAATTTACGTTGAAAGAGTAAAAGGATAATTCGATTATCCAATAACCTTTTTGGGAGCTATTCAGCTCCCTTTTTTGATTAATTCAACGTGTAAATACCCATTCACTATCGGTCGTTTGATTTGCATCGAATGAATATCCATCCACATTGTACAATTTTAATTCCTCTGGATTTTGAATGTTGTTTATTACAATGTAACGAGCCATTGCTCCTCTTGCATGTTTTGCATACATCATAACAATTTTATATTCTCCATTTTTGAATTCTTTAAAAACCGGAGTTATGACTTTATGTTTGAGTACTTTTTTATCGATTGCTTTAAAATACTCGGTAGAAGCTAAATTGATAATTACTTCCCCTTTTTCCATTTCATCATTCAGGTATCTCGACAATTTTGCCCCCCAAAACTGATACAGGTTTTTTTGCTTTGGTGTCACAGCCCATTTTGTACCCATTTCCAATCGGTAAGGAAATAATAAATCTAAAGGCTTAAGAATACCATATAATCCAGATAAAATTCGAACAGTATTTTGGGTAGATATTAATTCTTCTTGCGATAATGATGCTGCATTGAAACCTTTATAAACCTCACCATTAAAAGCAAAAATAGCTGGAGATACATTCGTTGAATATTCAATAGGTTCTGTCCAATTTTGAAAACGAGCATGATTAATTTGAGCCAAATCCGTTGAAATATGCATCAAATTCTCTAACTTTTTTACCGAAAGTTTTTTCAATTTGGAAACTAACTGATTGCTTTCTTTCAAAAAATGAGGAATGGAATATTCTAATAGACTTTCTATTTCTTTAATATCGATTGTTTTGGCAGGTGAAATAAGGATTTTCATGAGATTTATTATTTATGTAAAAATACTCTTAGAATTGCTATACGATATGCTTAAATTCAAAAAAATCATTGTTCTAACAATATTTTGTCGTAAATTTATTTCGCTTAAACATAAATAAATTCAAACTATGTACAAAATTTTACTCTCCGCAATTGGTTTAATCTTTATTAGCTCTAGCCAATTCAGTTATGCCCAAAATGAATCTGGCTATATTCAATGTGAATCATTCTCAGTGTCTCGACCGCTAAGGGATTTAATTGAGGAAGAACAAATGAATATAAAAAAAATTGAGAAAAAAGCTCATAAAGTTCGATTAAAAGAACTTGAATCTAAGGATAAAAAGCGCAGAGAACCCCAAAAATTTATTTACTCAGAAGAAAAAAATGGTAGTGCATACGGAACTGACCCATCTCTTGTACAAACAGAAAATGGTACGAGAAAGGGGCCAACACAAAAAATAAATATTAATGGTGTTTATGCAGATATGGCGCCTCACGATCCATCTGGTGCAGCAGGTATAGATCATTATATACAAGCGACAAATTCAACAGCTTGTCGTATTATCAATAAAACGACCGGTGTCACAGTATCAAATTTCCAAATGGGTACTTTATGGAATCCAGATATACCAAATTTAGGTGATCCAATTGTTATGTATGACAAATATGCTGATCGATGGTTTTTAGCTCAGTTCGGAAATCCTGCAAAAATATACATTGCCATTTCCACTTCTAATGATCCACTAGGGACATGGAATACATATTCCTTTAATTCGCCTCAATTTCCAGATTATCTTAAATTCTCTATTTGGCAAGATGGCTATTACATGACATCAAATCAAACATCTCAAAAAGTTTTCGCTTTTGAAAGAACTGAAATGTTGGCTGGAAATCCTGCAGCTAGAGCAGTATACGCTTCTTTCAACCCACCTGATGGTGGTGGTTTTTTCTGTCCAATGCCAGCTGATGCTGATGGAAATGGAGGTTTACCAGCTGCAGGAACTGCTTGTCCAATAATGTCTTATTCTGATAATGCTTGGGGAGGCGTTATTGATGGTATCCAAATTTATCAAATGGCTGTAAATTGGGTTCCAACAACTCCTACTGCAACAATTTCTTTTGTAAGTGCAGTGCCAACATCAGCTTTTGACGCTTCGTACAATGGAAGTTGGAATGATATTGCACAACCTGGAACAACTCAAAAATTAGATGGGATTGGTGGAATCTTGGGATATCGCGCGCAATATAGAAAAGGCGCAACTCATAACACAGTATGCCTTGCTTGGCCTGTTAGGATCAGCTCGACACAAAGAAGTATTATGTGGGCAGAATTAAGACAAAATCTTGCTACTGGCGCATGGTCAGTTTACCAACAACAAATTTTTGCTCCTGATACTTATTATAGATGGATGGGTTCAATATCGATGGATGACGCAGGAAATATTGCATTATGTTATGCAAAATCTGGATCTTCAACTGTTTACCCATCGCTTGCTTACACTGGACGTATGGCAGCTGATCCAATAAACACTATGACAATGGCTGAAACAATTGCAATTGCCGGAACTGTGTCACAAAACACTTCTTGGTATGGAGGAAATAGATTTGGAGATTATGCACACACTTGTTTAGATCCTGACGGGTCAACTTTTTGGCATACAGGTGAATATTTAGGTGGGAGTTCTTCTCAACCAAAAAGAACACGTGTATATTCATTTGAATTCAGTCTTCCTACAGATGCAAATGTTTCAATTACCTCTTCTGATCCTGATAATTCAATTTGTATTGGATCGTCTGTAACTTTTACTGCTGTTCCAACAAATCCGGGAACTACACCAATTTATGAATGGTTCGTAAATGGTATTTCTACAGGAACAAATGGTACTACCTACACTACACCTACCTTAACTAATGGACAAATTGTAACCTGTGTTTTAACATCAGATATGCCAGGTGTAACAAACAATCCTGCTACATCTAATGGAATTACAACAACAGTTCTCACTCCAGTTACACCAACTGTTTCTATTCTTGGAAATACTACAATTTGCGCTGGAGTGCAAGCTTCTTTCATTTCCTCAGCGTCAAATGGAGGGTCTTCGCCTGCATACCAATGGACTGTAAATTCTATAAATGTTGGAACAAGCATTTCATCATATTCTTATGTACCAGCTAATGGAGATATAATCGGTTTAACGTTAACTTCAAGCAACACGTGTGTAACAACACCTACTGCTGTAGCAACGCCTGTAACAATAACTGTTAATCCTGCTCCTGCAACTCCAACTATTTCTGCAATTGACAATGTATTTACATCAAGTTCCACAACAGGTAATCAATGGTACTTAAATGGTACAGCTTTACCAGGAGCTAACGGACAAATTTATACGGCTACTTTAAATGGAACTTATACTGTTGTTGTAACAGCTGGGGGATGTTCATCGGCAGCATCTGCTGGTTCAGTTATTAATGGAATAGCATCAATTACTGAAATAGACCCTTATGTTTTCTCTATCTTCCCTAATCCTTCACAAGGGGATTTCAGTGTTTCATTTAATGCTCAATTAAGTGAAGTGTACAAATTGAAAGTATTCAATCAAGCTGGACAATTAGTTTATGAAGATATTATTGACAATCAAAATGGTCAAATTGTTAAGGCTGTTCAACTTGGTAAAGTAGCTTCAGGAATTTACAATGTTACTCTTTCAAACGGGCAAATAGAATCATCTAAAAAGATTGTCGTTAAAAAGGATTAAATCTTTATAGTTTTAGAATGTAAAAAAGGCTTCCGGACGGAAGCCTTTTTTTGTCTTATATTGAATCACAATAATAGTATCGAGAATATAGAAATTAAAACAATTCCAATAACATTTAAAACGAATCCATATTTCACCATTTGATTCACATGTAAATAGCCCGATGAGAAGACGATAGCATTGGGTGGCGTTCCTACAGGCAACATGAATGCTAAACTTGCACCTAGTGTTAATGGAATACACAGTTGTGTAATTGGAATCCCCATATCTAATGCAAACTTTGCAACGATTGGGACAAAAATACTCACCATTGCAAGATTTGACAATACTTCCGATGCAAATACAGCAACGACAACC
The DNA here is from genome assembly GCA_009885545.1 of Flavobacteriales bacterium. GTDB lineage: Bacteria > Bacteroidota > Bacteroidia > Flavobacteriales_D > Crocinitomicaceae > M0103. The sequence continues at coordinate 4,673 of VFKM01000083.1, read as the reverse complement.
AATACTATTAGTAAACCGTAAAATGGCAAACTATTCATATTGGTTAACAACAATGATAATTCATTTATTACCCCATTTTTTTCCATTATTGCAGCTAAGGCTAAACCTCCACCGAAAAGGATTAAAATTCCCCAAGGAAGCTTTTCAGTATCCTTCCAATTTAGAAATGGCTTCTTATCTGCACTTGGCACTATAAATAACAATATTCCTCCCAATAAGGCAACACTTTCATCTCTATAATTGAAACCAAACAAAGGTGTAAGTAATTCTTTGAAAGACCATAAAACAACAACAGCTAAAAAGATGGAAACAACAACTAATTGATCTTTCGTCCACGGCGTTTTATGTATCACAAAATCATGGTGCTTTTCTTTTCTTTCACTTCCCATTGAAAAGTAAAAGAAGCCAAATGTTGCGATTAACATCAAAATACTAATTGGCATTCCTATGCTCATCCATGTGAAAAAGTCTACTTTAATATGATAATTCTGTTCAAGAATACTCGCCATTTGAGTATTTGGAGGAGAACCAATCAATGTCCCAATACCACCAATACTAGAAGCATATGCAACTGAAAGCATTAAAAAAACAGGGAATTTAGATTTTTTATCGGTTTCAGGTAAAGCATGAATTATTGCTAGTGCCATTGGCAGCATCATTAATGCTGTTGCTGTATTTGAAATCCACATACTTAAGAATCCAGTACTTAATAAAAAACCGAGTAAAATTCTAGATTTTGAGTTACCAACAACGCTTATAATCCCTCGAGCGACTTGCTCGTGCACTTTCCACTTTTCTAGTCCCAGCGCCAAGATAAATCCGCCAAAAAACAAGTAAACGTTTCCATCACCATACGCGTTTGCTAAGTCAATTTTATCTAACAATCCCAAAGGAATTGCAAAGATTAATGGAAATAAAGCTGTTACATAGATTGGTATAACTTCAAAAACCCAGAAATAGATCATCAATCCTCCTAACGCTACAGCATTCCAAAACAAGTCTTTAGCTCCAGTTACAATAAGTATTAATGCAAATGAAATAAGACCTAAGCCAATGGCTAATTTCTTTAAATTTTGTGTCATAATGAAATAAAAAAAGCGGGCAACTTGCCCGCTTAAAAATAATTTATTTTTGATGAAGTTCTTGAAATTAATTCAATGCATTCAATTTATTAACGAAATCAACTGCTGTATTTTCAATATCAGTTGTTATTGGTCGAAAATCAGCTTTTGTTTTTGCAGCATTAATTTTTGTCAACATTTGATCTTGATAATTAGCTGCAGCATCAATTATTGCATCTGCATCTTTTGTTTTTGATTCGTCAAACATTTGAATGGTAAAACATTCTTCTACGATATCATAAACCATATTGTTTAGATTTTTCTTAAGGTCTTTTCTATTAGCCATGGTATAAAATTTTATTTGGAATTTATAATTTGGGATTTGAAAAATTAATTCTCAAACCCCAATTTTTAAGCTTTATTTATTGAGCAGCCTCTTCTTTTCTTTCTGGTCTTGGAAGTAAGATACGACGAGATAATTTCCATTTTTTCGTTTTTGGATCTTTTCCAACAACTTTGAATTTCAATAAATCACCTTCTTTACAAACGTCTTCCATTTTATCAACTTTTTCCCAAGAATATTCAGAGATGTGAATTAATCCATCAGTTCCAGGTAAAATCTCAACGAAACAACCGAAATCTTTAACCGATTTTACTTTTCCTTCGTACTCTACTCCTTCTTCAACCATTGGAGGGAAAGCAATTTGACGAATTCTAAGAACAGCAGAAGCCATATCAGCAGCATTGTTAGACATTACTTGAACACGTCCTTCTCCACCTTCTAACTCTTCAATTGTAATCGTAGTATTCGTTTCTTTTTGCATTGCCTGAATGATTTTTCCTCCAGGTCCGATGATTGCACCAATCATTTCATTAGGAACATTGAATGCTTCAATTCGTGGCGTTTGAGGCTTCAATTGAGCATTAGGCTTAGCAATTGTTTCAACAATTTTATCTAAAATATGTAAACGTCCACCTCTTGCTTGCTCCAATGCTTGAATCAATACTTCATAAGGTAAACCGTCAACTTTAATATCCATTTGACAAGCTGTTATACCTTTAGCTGTTCCAGTTACTTTAAAGTCCATATCACCTAAATGATCTTCATCACCTAAAATATCAGACAATACTGCAAATTTCCCATCATCGGTAATCAATCCCATTGCGATTCCAGAAACTGGCGCTTTGATTTGAATACCACCATCCATTAATGCTAATGTTCCAGCACAAACAGTTGCCATTGAAGAAGAACCATTTGATTCCAATACGTCAGAAACTAAACGAATTGTATAAGCATTGTCATCTGGCAAAACAGCTTTCAACGCTCTTAACGCCAAATTACCATGTCCAATTTCTCTTCTTGAAGTTCCACGAAGTGGTTTTGCTTCACCTGTTGAGAATGGAGGGAAATTATAGTGTAATAAGAATTTCTCAGTTCCACGGAAAGTAGCACCATCGATTAATTGCTCATCCATTTTACCACCTAATGTTAAAGTAGTTAATGATTGCGTTTCACCTCTTGTAAACACAGCAGAACCGTGAACCATTGGTAAATAATCAACTTCTGCCCAAATTGGACGAATTTCGTCAAACTTACGACCATCTAAACGTTTTCCTTCGTGCAACATTACCCAACGAACAGCTTTTTTCTTTACTTCAGAAAAGTAAACAGAAATAAAACCATTTATTGCAGCTAATTCTTCAGCAGGAATTGTTGCTTTGAATTCAGCTTTAATTGCGTCAAATAATTCAGTACGTTTTGCTTTGTTAGCCAAGCCCATTCGTGCAACGTCTTTGCATTTTTCCATTGCAAAATCGTAAACACTCTTTCTAACCTCTTCGTTATGTACTTCGTGAGAGTAAACTCTTTTTGGATTAGCTGTTGCAATTTCAGCACCCAATGTTAATTGGAATTGACATTGCTCTTTAATAGCAGTATGTGCGATTTTGATTGCTTCAACCATTTCTAATTCAGAAACTTCTTTGAATTCACCTTCAATCATGTTCACATCTTTCATAGTCCCTGCTACCATCATATCGATATCAGCTTCCTTCATTTGTGCCATTGTTGGGTTTACTACCCATTCTCCATTGATACGACCAACTCTAACTTCAGACATTGGACCGTTGAATGGAATATCAGAAACAGCTATAGCAGCTGATGCAGCAAATCCACACAATACATCTGGATTATTAACACCATCATACGACAATAACTGAATCATTAATTGTACTTCAGCGTGATAATCATCTGGAAATAAAGGACGTAATGCTCTATCTACCAAACGCATGATTAAAATTTCTCCTTCAGATGGACGAGCTTCTCTACGGAAGAATCCACCTGGAAAACGACCTGCTGCAGAGTATTTCTCTCTGTAATCAACAGTTAAGGGTAGAAAATCTACTCCTTCTTTTGCTTCTTGAGCAGCTACAACTGTTGCCAACAACATTGTGTCACCCATTCTTACTACAACAGACCCATCTGCCTGTTTTGCCAATTTTCCGGTTTCAACGAAAATTTCTTTTCCTCCGGTCATCATTGACTTTCTTGTTCCTATATTCATACTTTTCTATTACAAATTAATTTATTCGGAAACCCGAATTTTTAAAAAAAAAGGGACAGTCGAATGAAATTCGAATGCCCCCCAATATATTTTATGCTAAGTAAAGAATTAACGACGTAAGCCTAATTCTTTAACTAAAGCACGATACTTTTCAATATCTTTTCTTTTCAAATAGTCAAGTAAAGATCTTCTTTTACCTACTAATAATTGCAATGAACGTTGTGTACCGTAATCTTTACGATTTTTCTTCAAATGCCCTGTTAAGTGAGCAATACGGAATGTGAACAATGCAACTTGACCTTCTGTTGAACCTGTGTTTGTCTCAGCTCCACCATGTTTAGCGAAGATCTCTTTTTTTACTTCTGGATTTAAATACATGCCAATATTATATTAAATGATTTTTATGTAAGTCGACTATCGACGGCGCAAAGATAATCAAAAATTTAATTCAGCAATAAAATATATCTTGTGAAGAGGAAATATCATTCATTTTGATAAATCATATGATACAAATCAAAATCTTTTGCCCAATAATCTTTTACGACCTCTTTGAGTTTAAAACCGTTCTTTGCATAAAATTTATATACCATTTGTGAAGTTCGAACGATTATTTGTTCAATTGAATTCATCTCTTGTAATTTTTCAATTCTATATTTTAACAAAGCAGAACCGATAGACTGTTTTTGATAATCCGGATGAATCATTCCCCAACTTATAAAACCATTCGTTTTATTTTCATTAAAATTAATTCCTCCTGCTCCAACAATTACATCATTCAAAATTACAACATAATACAACTCAATTTTTTCATCCAAAAAATCGATGAAACTAACTTCTTCATCTGGAGAGAAATAGGCTGGTGTATTCAACCTTAAAATAGCCAAAACTGATAATTTATCTTCAGAGGAATAATCTCGTATAATGAATGATTCTTTCATCTTAAATTCTCATTGACTATGCTTTTCCCAATATCTTGTGCCATAACTACAAAAGATTTCTTCACCAGATTTTATTTTTCGAATGGCGATAACACAAATATTATTTTCTT
>VFKM01000031.1 GCA_009885545.1 Flavobacteriales bacterium | reverse complement strand
GTGAAGGTTCATCTCGCGAGCATGCTGCAATGGAGCCGCGTCATCTTGGAGTAATGGCTGTGATTGTTAAGTCTTTCGCTCGAATCCATGAAACCAATTTGAAAAAACAAGGAATGCTAGGTTTGACTTTCTCAGTTGAATCGGATTATGATAAAATTCATGAAGAAGATACATTTAACTTCATTGATTTAGAATCATTTGCTCCAGGTAAACAGTTGACATTAGAAATCGTTCATATTGATGGGTCGAAAGAAAAAATTCTATTAAATCACACGTATAATGCTTCTCAAATTGAATGGTTTAAAGCAGGCTCTGCTCTGAATTTAATTAAATTGATGGAGAATTAACCTCAATTATAAGTATAAAAAAATCCCGTTTGTCAATTGACAAACGGGATTTTTTATAAATTTTATTTTTTATTAGAATTTCGCTGATAAACCAAATTGTAATAATCGGCCACCACCAGCACCTAACTCAATTATTGCTCCAATATTGTTAGCGAAATAAATTCTTGTTCCGTTCAAATCAAATAATATATCAGTATAAAAAATAGTTTAATTCAAAAGAACAAGTATATCAGCGCAGCGGTCTATGCTCTATGCTCTATGCTCTATGTTCTTATTTTACCCACATCAATTTTTCTCGCTCAACTTTCATTCTTAAAAAACCAAAAGCGACGGTATGAATTTCACCGTTAATGGATTCAACAGTGCCGTTTTGTTTGGTTGAAATCAATTTTACGGTCGATCCGATTTGAATTTTATGGCGTTGATAAGGATCTAATTCTGGTTTAATAATCTTCTTCTTTTGCGGTGATTTATTAATCGCTTCAGCTTTTAGTTTTTCAACCAATTTCACATCTTCAATTTTTGTTTTTTCAACGGCAATATACTTAGTCAATTCATCGATTAAATTTTTATTAGCATCCTTTTTGCGCGTTTTGGTTTGATATCGTACGATGAAACCAAGCATTTTTTTACCAGCATTCAAATATTTATTATCGCGCTCTGTTGTTTCTAATTGCGTTTTTAATTTCTCTTCAAATCGACTTTTGCGTTCCAAATAAGTTTCCTTGGCCTCTTGAGCCAATTGTTGTGCTTCGATGTGCTCTTTATTTAATCTCTCTAAATACGTTTTCTCTTTTTGTAATTCATTTAACAATTTATCCATGGATACTTTTCGATCATCCAACCGCGTTTTTGCTTCTTCAATTAATGCAATCGGAATCCCATTGATTTGTGCAACTTCAAATGTGAATGAACTTCCTGGCTGACCAATCGAAAATTTATAAAGTGGTTCTAATGTTTCTGTGTCAAATAACATGCACCCATTAATCGCATTCTTCAATTGATCTGCTTTTAATTTAATGTTAGCATAATGAGTTGTGATAACGCCAAAGCTTTTACGGTTGTAGAGTTCTTCAAAAAATACTTCTGCCAATGCTCCACCTAAATCAGGATCTGAACCAGTTCCAAATTCATCTAACAACAGCAAGGTTCTTTTATTCGAAACTTCTAAAAAATACTTCATGCGTTTCAATCGATATGAATACGTACTCAATTCATTTTCGATTGATTGATTGTCACCAATATCTGTCAATACTTGATTGAAAAAACACATTTTACTGTTTTCATTGACAGGAACAAGTAACCCGGATTGTAGCATTAATTGTAATAATCCAATTGTCTTTAATGTTATACTTTTACCTCCAGCATTTGGTCCAGAAATCACTAACATGCGTGAAAATTTGTCCAGACTAATGAACTGAGGATGTGTTTTTTTACCCGCAATTTTATTGGCTTTCCAGAGAATAGGGTGGAAGGCATCAATGAGTTCTATTTGTGTTTCAGATTCAATTTTTGGTAAGACACATTGTAATTCAATGGCCAATCGTGTTTTTGAATTGACAAAGTCTATTTCAGTTAAAATAAGTTGATACGCTTTTATTAAAGGAAGAAAAACAGCTATTTCTCGTGTAAGAACTTGTAGAATGCGATAAATTTCTTTTCGTTCATCGTCGTGCAATAATTCTAGTTCATTACTCAATGCGATATTAACTTGTGGTTCGATGAATGTCAGACTTCCAGTTTTACTGGAACCGACAACAGTTCCCGATATTTTTCTTTTATGAGATGACAAAATGGTTAATACACGACGATCATTGATAAATGCTTCTTTTGTTTCACCGAGCACATTCTCTTTTGCTAAACGCCGAATTTCCTTATCGAAATTTCTGTTTATTTTAATTCGAATGGATTTAATACTTTGCCGAATTTCATAGAGTAATTTGGAAGCGTCATCCTTAACATTTCCGCTTTTATCAAAAACACCTTCGATTACTTCAATAATTTTCTTTGTGAAATAAGCGTTTTCAAAAAGAGATGAGAACAATGGATATTCCTTTTCGCGTTTATCAAAGAAAATTAAGAGCGTATTTACTATTTCTGAAGCTTGGGCGATTCTAATATATCCTTCCAGTGTTAAAACTGAATTTTTAATCGGTAACATTTTTAATTCACTCGATAATTCTTCAAAATCGAGTGCAGGAAAAGACTCGCCATCATTTCTTATAGACAATAATTCGTTTACTTTTCTTAAATCTGTTTCAATTGTAGGAAAATGATTCGATGGAACTAAAATCTCAAGTCGTTTTTTTGCAGTAGGACCAATAGCATATTCTACAAGCCATTCACGAATGGTTGTAAATTCTAAATCGTGAATTGTTTGTTCGTCGAAATTTGACATATTGACCTTGCAGAAATATTGTATTCCGCAAAGGTAATTAATCCTGCAGAAGTCGAATAATTTCTACTGAGAAGATTGGGAATTCCATGAACTTGTTTAAGTTTGGGGAAAATATTAAACAATGAAAATCATCTCTTTTAATGTCAATGGAATAAGAGCAATAGTGCAGAAAAATTTTGTAGCTGATATGCGTCGCGTAAATGCCGATATAATTTGTCTACAAGAAACGAAAGCAACGGTAGATCAAGTTAAAGAGGCAGTTGCCGAGTTGTCAGAATACCATGTTTTTGCGAATGAAGCGGAGAAAAAAGGTTATTCTGGAACAGCGATTCTAACCAAACACAATCCAATTGCAGTGACGTATTACATTGGTGTTGGAGACCATGACAATGAAGGAAGAGTTACCTGTGCTGAATTTGAAGCGTTTTTTGTGATCACTGTTTACGTGCCAAATTCAGGAAGTGAATTATTGCGACTTCCTTATCGTCAAACATGGGACGAAGACTTTTTGAAATACATGAAACGCTTAGAGCAAACAAAACCAGTTATTGTTTGCGGCGATTTTAATGTAGCGCACAAAGCAATTGACTTGGCGCGACCAAAACAAAATTACAACAAGTCAGCAGGATACATGCAAGAAGAAATTTCGGGAATGGATACGTTTTCTGATAATGGATTGGTAGATACGTTCAGAGCGCTTAACGGTGATGAAGTGAAATATTCTTGGTGGAGTTACAGAGGTGGAGCGAGAGACAAAAATGTGGGATGGAGAATTGATTATTTTCTTGTTTCGAGTGCATTTTTATCGAAGGTTTCAGAATCCTTTATTTTGAATGATGTAAAAGGTTCAGATCATTGCCCGGTTGGGATCGTGATAAAATAGGTTATACATAAAAAAACCGTTAGTCAAATGACCAACGGTTTTTTTATAAATCTTTGAAAGATGATTATTGCTTTTTAGTGCAACAAGCTTTAGTTTCAGTTCCTGTTGCAGCTTTTTCAGCAGAACAACAAGCTCCTTTTTTCTTCTTCTTCTTTTTATCGTCTTTCTTAATTTCAGTAGATACTCCGTTAGAAGCTGCGTATGCTGTTGAAGCAACAGAACCTACAAATGTCATTAACGCAAGTGCAAAAAATAATTTTTTCATAGCTATGTGTGTTTTTTTATGTGAATTTACATTTTTTTATTTAAACTTTCCAAGCTTTGAAAGCTTTCCTTGTACTTTATCTCCAATTTTAACATTTATTTCACAATCTAGAGGTAAAAAGACGTCTATTCGAGAACCAAATTTTATAAATCCAAACTCTTCTCCAGTCACCACATTTTGCTCAGGATGAATATAATAACATATTCTTCGTGCAACAGCCCCAGCAACTTGTCTGAAAAGAATTTCTTTTCCAGTAGAATGTTGTATTACCATTGTTGTACGCTCATTTTCTGTACTACTCTTCGGATGCCAAGCAACTAAAAATAACCCAGGATGATACTTTACATATTTTACAATTCCCGAAATAGGATTATAGTTCGCATGTACATTTAATGGCGACATAAAAATTGAAATCTGTAAACGCTTGTCATTAAAGTATTCTGTTTCTAATACTTCTTCAATTACAACAACTTGTCCATCCGCTGGACAAATGATGTCGTTATCTGTAAAAACACACGTCCTGGCTGGAATTCTGAAAAATTGAATAATCAGGTAAGCCATAACTAATGCTCCCAAAGACAAAAGTAAAAATAACCATAGCCATCCTGTAAATGCAAATAAGTAGTAATTCCCTATTTGAATTGTAGTCAAAATCAATAAACCAACTGCCATTATTAAATAGCCTTCTCTATGTAATGTCATATACCTCGATTAAAAATATGCGTAAACCATTGCCCAACAATAAAAGAATGGAATGGCAAACAATGCTGCATCAAAACGATCTAAAATACCACCGTGTCCTGGTAGAATTTTTCCAGAATCTTTAATGTCTAAACTTCTCTTGAACAATGATTCTAATAAATCACCAAATATCGCACAAGGAGCAATGATTAATGCTGAAATCATCCAAAACATTTCGTCTCCTTCATTGATGTATGCCCCAATAATATAACCTAAAGCAAGTGTGAAAATTACTCCTCCAATTGTTCCTTCCCACGTTTTTTTAGGAGAAATACGCTCAAATAATTTTGTCTTGCCAAAAAGTCTTCCTGATAAATATGCAAAGGTGTCATTGGTCCAAATAAGCAAGTACATTCCAACTACATTGGGCAAATAACTTGTGTTTCTAAGGTTCAAATCAATCGTTAAAAAGAACGGCATTACTACGTAAATAATTCCAAAAACTAAAACAGAGATATTGATCAAAGGATGTTCTTTTTTTCGCCACATCTCCGCTAAGATCAGTGTAAAAAACAAAGGAAAAATAAATAATATTGAAATTTGTGGCAGCCATTCCAAACTAACACCGACTAATAGCGAGAAAATAAAAAGGCCAATAAAAATTCCAATTTCTTTACTCACTTGAACAAATGAATGCTTTGAGAACAAATTGTAAAATTCTAAAAGTCCTAATACCATGAAAACAGAAAAGACAATCGCCTGTGCATAAGGATCCCATAAAATGGATCCTAACACAACAAATGCAAATAAGGCACCAGTGATAGAACGTTGAATAAGATTATTCATGTAGCAAATTTAAGATTATTTATATGTTTAAAATAGGAATGTATAAACTTAAAAAATAAAAATCCCGCTTTTCCAATATGTAAAGCGGGATTCTTTTTTATCTATAAATAATATTATTCTGGTAAATCTTCGTTTTTTGTGTCAATCAGTGGTGTTACCTCTGGTTCGTCTGAAGCAACTTCAGTTGGTATCTCCGAAGTTTCTTCAGAAGATAAATCATCTGATACTACTTTGATAATTTCCTCTTCTTCTTTATCCCAAACTCGCTTTCCAAAAATTTCTATCAAATCTTCTTTAAAAATTACTTCAGTTGCCAATAATTTATCAGCTAGTTGCGCTAGTTTCTCCTTGTTTTCTTCAAGAATGGTAAGTGCTCTTTGGTACTGAAATTCAATCATTTTACTTACTTCTTCATCAATCACTCTAGCAGTTACATCTGAATAAGGTTTTGTGAAAGAATCTCTTCCTTGAGAGTCGTAAAATGATATGTTTCCAATTCGATCATTCAAACCGTAAATTGAAACCATAGCGTATGCTTGTTTTGTGACTTTTTCTAAGTCACTTAACGCTCCAGTACTAATTTTACCAAACGTAATTTTTTCTGAAGCACGTCCACCTAATGCAGAGCACATTTCATCTAAAATTTGCTCTGTCGTTGTAATACTTCTTTCTTCAGGCAAATACCAAGCAGCACCTAATGAATGACCTCTTGGTACAATTGTAACTTTTACTAAAGGATGCGCATGTTCTAACAACCAAGAAATTGTAGCGTGACCCGCTTCGTGATAAGCAATTGCTTTTTTCTCTTCTGGTGTAATGATTTTATTCTTTTTCTCAATACCACCAACGATTCGATCTACAGCATCTAAGAAATCTTGTTTTTGAACGAATTTCTTGTCTTTTCTTGCTGCGATTAATGCTGCTTCATTACATAAATTTGCAATATCAGCACCAGAGAAACCAGGAGTTTGTTTTGATAAGAAATCAACGTCAATTCCAGGTTCTAGTTTTATTGGTTTTAAATGAACCTGAAAAATCTCTTTACGTTCATTGATATCTGGCATATCCACATAAATCTGACGGTCAAAGCGACCTGCACGCATCAAAGCGCTGTCTAAAACATCTGCACGATTGGTAGCCGCTAGTATTATAACACCTGAATTTGTTCCAAATCCATCCATTTCAGTTAACAACTGATTCAAGGTGTTCTCACGTTCATCATTAGAACCAAAACCGTTATTTTTTCCTCTTGCTCGGCCAATAGCATCAATCTCATCAATAAAAATGATAGAAGGAGCTTTTTCTTTTGCTTGTTTAAATAGGTCACGCACGCGTGAAGCACCAACTCCAACAAACATTTCAACGAAATCAGAACCAGATAAAGTGAAGAAAGGAACTTTT
>VFKM01000091.1 GCA_009885545.1 Flavobacteriales bacterium | reverse complement strand
TTGTTGGATTTAATCATTGGAAAAAAAACAGGCGAACTTCTTTATTATCAGAATATTGGAACGTTAGTTACTCCAAGCTTTCAATTAATCAATGATACGTTAGGAAATATTGATATTGCCACAACTTCACCTGATGGATTCCCCGTTCCTCATTTCTTTAAAGAGAATAACACTATTTATTTGTTTCTAGGCGGTGTTGATGGTAAGTTACATTATTACACTGATATTGAAACAAATCTCCTTTCAGGAGGTAGTTTTACCTTAGTCTCAGCTAATTATTTAAATATCAATGTTGGCGCGTACAGTTCTTTTTGCGTGAATGACTTAGATCAAGATGGGTTTTTAAACTTATTTGTTGGACAAGATTTAGGTGGACTTTATCATTTTGAAGTTGACCCAAATAGTCAATCAGAAATAGAAGAAATTGGCAGCAAATTAGATCTTATTATATACCCAAATCCAACAGATGGAACGATTACTTTGTATTCCGAAAAATTAGAAAAACTATCTTTTAGTGTTCTAGATTTATATGGAAATATGATTCTGTCTAAACAAGAATTCTCACAAACAACGAATTTAGATTTGACAGAGTATTCAAGTGGGATTTATATCGTTATAATCGAGAATGAGATTGGGGATCGAGTTGTAAAAAGAGTGGTGAAGAAATGAAATTTGTGATTGACGTTTAAACACATAGGCACATAGACCACATAGGAGTAAAAGATAAGTTAGATAAACTTGTAATTAGCAACTTGTAATTATTAAATTCTCACAATCAACTGCAGATAGTCCTTTTTCTCCAAATTACTCAACTTTGGTTCATCCCAATAAATTCCATACATGGTTGATCCACTTCCTGACATAGACGCATAAATTGCTCCTTCTGAATACATTTTTTCTTTTATCTGCGCCAAAACAGGATGATTAGCAAAAGCACTTTTTTCAAAATCGTTTATTAGTGCTTCTCTCCAATTCAAAATTGGGCCTTCAACAATAGATTTTACAGAATTACTATTTTCTTTGAAAACGATTCCATCATAGGCCTCTTTTGTTCCTATATGAATTCCGGGATTAATGATTTTTAAATAATATCCTTTCAAATTCAAATTACATGAAGACAAAATTTCTCCTCTACCTTGGGCAATTTGTGCTTCGTTTATAATAAAAAATGGGCAATCGGATCCAAGTGTTGCTGCATGATTTTGAAGTTCTTCAATTGAACAGTTTAATTGATATAAATCATTGATTCCTTTTAGAACAAAAGCAGCATCCGCTGAACCTCCTCCCAATCCAGCCCCCATAGGAATTTCCTTGCGCAAATGGATGTAAACAGGACTTATTGAATAGTTCTCAACCATCAAGCGATATGCTTTCACACACAAGTTATCTTCCAATTGACCAGGGATAGAATTTCCTGTTTGAATAAATGAAAACTCTTTTGAGGGCAATATTTCCAAAACATCGGTAAACGGGATTGGAATCATACAAGAATCCAATTCATGATAGTTGTCTGCACGTTTGTGCAAAACATTCAAACCAAGATTTATCTTTGCCGGAGGAAATAATATCATATAACAAAAGTAGAAGAACTAAACTATTTTCGTAACTTTCGCCTCTCAAAAATGAATAATTATGTCAGTTTATTTAGATTTCGAAGAGCCACTTAAGGCATTAGAAGAACAAATCGAGCAAACCAAAGAAATTGGGGCGAGCACAGAAGTTGATATGTCTGATAAAATCAACGAATTAGAAAAAGTACTTGTTGAAAAAACAAAAGAAATTTTCTCTGGATTGACTCCCTGGCAACGTGTTCAATTGTCTCGTCACCCTGATAGACCATATACTTTAGCGTACATTAATGCAATTACGGACAATCAATTTCAAGAATTGCATGGTGATCGTAGCGTTAAAGACGACAAAGCAATGATAGGCGGTTTTGGACTAATTGATGATCAAACAGTAATGTTTATTGGTCAACAAAAAGGAATCAATACGAAAATGCGTCAATATAGAAACTTTGGAATGCCTAATCCTGAAGGATATAGAAAAGCATTGCGTTTAATGAAATTGGCAGAGAAATTCAATAAACCAATCGTTACTTTTATTGACACTCCAGGTGCATATCCTGGGTTAGAGGCAGAAGAAAGAGGACAAGGAGAGGCAATTGCTCGTAATATTTATGAGATGATGCGCTTGAAAGTGCCAGTGATTTGTATCATTGTTGGTGAAGGAGCATCTGGTGGAGCATTAGGAATAGGCGTTGGAGACAAAGTTGTGATGTTGGAAAATACTTGGTATTCTGTAATTTCACCGGAATCGTGTTCATCTATTTTATGGAGATCATGGGATTACAAGGAATTGGCAGCGGATGCTTTGAAATTGACTTCAACCGACATGAAAAAGAATGGTTTGGTTGATGACGTTATAAAAGAACCTTTGAATGGAGCGCATAGAAGTCAAGAAGAAATGTTTGCCATCGTTAAGAAGAACATTAAAAAATATATTAAAGAATTGGAAGTTTTGAGTCCTGAGACAAGAATCAATGACCGAATAGAAAAATTCAACAAAATGGGTGTTTGGAAATAATATCCAACTACTATCTAAATAACTTTAAACTCTTGGTTAAAAAGAAATCTTTCTTTAAAATCAAGAGTTTTTTTTTAACTTATATTTACTAAAAATCGTTGAATGACTTTTCTGAAACTATTTTCAATAATCAGTTTAATTACACCCATACTTTTTGGTTGTAATGATGAAAATGAATTTAAAAATCCGAAAGATATAAATGTCTTTTCGCAAGAATTCTTACTTAAGCAAAAATCAGGAAAGAAAACAGAACCTTTTATTGATACTTTAATGCATCTTGACAACACAAAATTAATTTTAGATTTAAATTCTGATGAGAAAAAAATAGCTTTTTGGGTCAATTGCTATAATGCATTGGTTCAAAATAAACTTTCAAAAAATACTACTTCATATAAAAACAAAAAAGAGTTTTTCGAAGGCCAAAGTATCAACATTGGTGGAGAATTAATGAGTTTGAACGATATTGAAAATGGAATCTTGCGGTGTCAATTGGTTAAAAAAAACGGGGGACTTCTTAAACAATTGTGTCCTAAAAAAATGGATTACCGTATACATTTCGCTTTAAATTGCGGCGCAAATTCTTGTCCTCCCATTGCTTTTTACGATCCAAAAAATCTAGATCAACAATTATCAATTGCAGAAGAATCATTTGTAAAGAGTTCTTCTCGCTATGATTCAACCCAAAATAAGGTTGAAATAAGTGAACTTTTTAAATGGTATGAAAGAGATTTTAATGGTACAACAGGTATTATTCAACTTCTAAAGCGTTATCAGATAATTCCTTCTTGGTCAATTCCAAAGATTATTCATAGTAAATATGATTGGTCCTTAGATAATAGTATTTATTCTAAATAAGTATGAATATTGCAGTTATAATTCCAGCTTTTAATGAAGAAAAATCGATTGCAAAAGTCATTGAGGCAATTCCAAAGAATCTTGTTCAGTATATAATTGTCGTAAATAATAATTCGACAGATGAAACGGTTACTGTCGCAAAGGCTGCTGGAGCCATTGTACTTACTGAAAATAGAAAAGGCTATGGTTGGGCATGTTTAAAAGGAATGGACTATTTGAAGAATTTATCAATTGATATTGTAGTTTTTTTGGATGGTGATTTTTCAGATTTTCCTGAAGAAATAGCACTCTTAATCAGTCCAATAACCAATCAAAATATGGACATGGTAATTGGCTCACGTGTTTTAGGGAATAGAGAAAAAGGGTCATTACTTCCACAACAACGTTTTGGCAATTGGTTGGCAACAAAATTAATTCGGATTTTTTACGGTGCAAAATTCACAGATTTAGGTCCTTTTCGAGCGATTAGATACAATAGGTTAATGGAACTAAAAATGGCCGACAAAACCTATGGTTGGACAATAGAAATGCAGATCAAGGCAGCAAAGAAAAAACACCATTTTTGTGAAGTTCCAGTGAGTTATAGAAAGCGAATTGGTGTATCAAAAGTATCTGGAACAATAAAAGGAACGATACTCGCAGGAATTAAAATTATATTTGCTGTTTTTAAATACCGATTTTAGCTAACTTTGAGCGCTTTTCGTTTTTATATTAATTAAAGAACTATATGAATAAACTACATTTTGTAATTTTCACCTTTCTTTTTTCACTGTCAACTTTGGCTCAAACGTCTAAAATTGTTACGGGAACTTTGATTGATCAAAGAACTAATGGGGAGGCTGATGAGGTAGAATTAACCCTTACAAATACTACTAGCAAAGCGAAATTCACAACAGAATCTGATGGTGATGGTAAATTTGTTTTCAAGAACATTCCATTTGGAAAATACAAATTACATGTAACTGATAAAGATTACATGGATATCAAGCAAGATGTAGACATAAACGAAGATCATGCTAATAATTTTACCTTCGGAACACCTATTCCTGTTTCCTTAAAAGTTTCTTGGCTATTCAATTGGGGAGATAGAAAAACGACAAATGCTCGAGGTAAAACAATTATTAAAGAACATTATTGGTCACATCTATTAGCAAAAGTTTTAATGACAATATATGGATTGTGCTTGTTGTTAGTTTTGTTTTACAGCATCTTACAACTTTCTTTAGCTATTGCTTATGTTAAGAATAAGCGAAGAAAGAAAACCAATCCATTACAAGCTCCGGTATTTGATCCAGCGACAACTCCGAAAGTAACTGTGCAACTTCCAATGTATAACGAATTGTATGTTGCAGACAGAATTATTGAAGTTATTTCACAATTTGATTATCCACGAGACAAATTTCAAATTCAAGTGTTGGACGATTCTACAGATGAAACAACAGAATTAATAGCTAAGAAAGTAGCTGAAGTTGCTGCTCGAGGAATTAATATTCAGCACATACATAGAATAGACAGAACAGGTTACAAAGCTGGTGCTTTGGATGCTGCAATGGATAGAGTTGAAGGTGATTTCATTGCAATTTTTGATGCTGACTTTATTCCAGACCCTGATTTCTTGCAAAAAACAATGCCTCATTTCCAAAATGATAATGTTGGGGTCGTTCAAACGCGTTGGGGTCATATCAATAAATCATATTCTATATTAACAGAACTTCAGGCTTTTGGACTCAATGGACATTTCGCAATTGAGCAAGGTGGAAGAAATTCTGCTGGCCACTTTATCAATTTTAATGGCACTGGTGGAGTTTGGAGAAAGAAGTGTATAGAAGACGCTGGTGGATGGGAACATGATACCTTAACTGAAGATTTAGATTTAAGTTACCGCGCACAAATAAAAGGCTGGAAATTCACTTATTTAGAAGATGTTATTGCACCAGCTGAATTGCCGATTACTATGTCTGCTTTGAAAAGTCAACAACACCGTTGGATGAAAGGTGGCGCTGAATGTTTTGTAAAAATGTGGAAGACATTATTGACTGCAAAAGGCGTTAAAATGTCAGATAAAATTCATGGATTGTCTCACCTATTCAATTCTTCTGTATTCGTTTTTATCTTGATTGTGTCAATGTTGAGTTTACCGATTTTACATATCAAGGATAGTTTTTCTGATTTGAATTACGTATTACAGTATATGGGTTTATTCATCGTTAGTACTGTATTCTTGATGTTCTATTATTGGCATGCGTTCAGAGATAAAACGGCAAACACATTTGGTTCATTTATTCGTTTTGTGGGTCGTTTCTTCCAATTCCTGGTTGTTTCCATGGGACTTTCTTTAAGTAATACAGTTGCTGTTATTGAGGGTTATTTAGGTATCAAAAGTTCGTTTGTACGTACCCCTAAATTCAATGTACTAGTGAAGAGTGAATTCAAAGGAAATAAATATGACAAAAAGAGTTTATCAATAATCAATATTGTTGAAGGAATTCTAATGGTAGTATTTGGATATACCGCAGTTATCAGAGCAATTTATGGTGATTTAGGAATGGTTCCTTTCCATTTAATGCTGTCTTGTGGATATGCTGTAATATTCTTCTCTACGCTTAAAGAGATTCGAGTTAGTGGTAAATAATCACTGTTAAATGACATTAAAAATAAATCAAAAGTGGGTATTATATATATCCACTTTTCTGTTTTTAAGTAGTCTATTTTTTACACTTTATGAAGAAAATAGATCCAACTTCCCAGCCGTATTTATTCCTTTTACACTAACATTCGGTGCCTACCTTATCATTATATTTCAGTCAAAGACTATCTCCACAAAATACCTTTCTTGCATTCTGGGATTATCTTTTTTAATTGGCTTATTTTTAACACCACAACTTTCTACGGATTATTATCGTTTTTTATGGGATGGTGAAATTTATTGGAAAGGTTTCAACCCTTTTGATTTTACGCCGAATGAACTGATTCATTCAAAGAATTTTATTTCGAATGAATACTTAAATGGATTGCACAAAGAAATGGGTGAGCTATCTCAAACCAACTTCAGTTGTTACACACCTTTAAATCAATACTTTTTCATTTTATCAACTTGGTTTACCGATTCAATTTATTGGAATACAGTTATTCTAAAAAGCTTCATTATCGGTTCAGAAATCTTAGGATTAGTTTTCATTATCAAACTTTTTAAACTCCTTCAGATTCAGGTCAACAAAGTGTTTTTCTTGTTTTTAAATCCGCTTTTTATCATTGAAAGTATCGGCAATGTTCATTTTGAAGGAGTAATGATTTCCTTCTTGATAATCGCATTTTATTTTGTGCTCAAATTGAAAATTTTTCATGCTGGAATTTTCTTTTCTTTGGCAATTCAAATAAAACTCATTCCTTTACTTCTGCTTCCTTTTCTATGGCGTTTTATTGGATGGAAAAAGTCAGTAATAGCCTATTCTATGATTGGAATTGGGTTTATCTTAATTTCGGTTTTCTTGTTAAATAGTTCAAATTTTGGACACTTTACACACAGTATTCGATTGTATTTCGAACTGTTTCAATTCAACTCTTCTTTTCTTTTCGTTTTACTTCAACTAGACCCTTTACATTATTACTATCACAAAATTGGGCACTATTCATTTATCCTTTCCTTCACCACCCTACTAACTATATTCTATTTAGCTTATTGGAAAAAAATTGCCGTGCCCAACGAGTTCTTTTCCAAAATGACAATTGCCTATTTTGTTTACCTACTTTCCTGTACGACATTGCACCCTTGGTATGTTTTACCAGCCTTATTTCTGTCCGTTTTTACGAATTATACTTTTCTAATTCTATGGTCATTCACCGTATTTCTATCATACTCGTTTTATAGTGATGGGAATATTGCCACGACGAATTGGTTGCTTGGAATTGAATATATTCCAGTGTTAATTCTATTCGGGTATGAAATGGTAAAAGGTGGATTATTGAAATCTTTTGATTTTGCACTAATAAAATCCCAATAATTCTTTCTTAAGATTTTTTTCTTTCTGGAACTGGATCATCTCCGTGTCCACCCCAAGGATGACAAGAACCAATTCGTTTTAATCCTAACCAAGTTCCTTTAATTGGACCCCAAATTTTAAGGGCATCAATCATGTAATGAGAACAAGTAGGGTTATATCTACAAGCTGCCGGAAAAATGGGAGAAATAATCCATTGATAAATCTTCACCAAAAGAATGATGGGAAAACTCAGTATCTTTTTGATTAAATCCATGTGTAAATTTAAGGTTTTAAGAATGGGAATTTTAATTCAATCCTGTTAAATTTCTTAAAATAAGTAACTTTTTCATTAGAAATGCTTATCTTGAAGTACTGTTATAACTCATTATTATGCGCTTCATACTATTTTTCGCGGTTTTTTTATCGCCATTTACGTTTTTTAGTCAAACTCAAAAATCTTGGGATGACCAAAAAATCGAGGTGCATAATAACCAAACTGTCAGTACAATAATGCATGCTGAATCCATTTTTGAAGACCGTTGGGATATACTTCCTCAACCACAATTTTGGAAACAAATAATGGTTCTGTCGCCAGATTCTTGTTTAATAAATATCGCTGAAACACGTGTCATTTTGAGAAAAATGTCTGTTAGAGATTGGTCGAAACAAACTGAACTACAAAAAGGAATTTTCAAAGACAATTTGCGAAAAGAATATTCATTGGCTAGCGATGTACAAATTAATGTCACAACTGGTAAAAACGATTTCTACAAATTCAAAGAAGTTTATCCTAGTTTATCAAAAGGAGTTGAGGCTTTTGAACGAAATGGAGTCGATCCTTGGTACGCTCAAGCTATATTATTGATAGAAAGCCCAGGTCAACTAAAAAAGTCGTCTGCTGGAGCGTATGGTGCATTTCAATTAATGCCATCAGTTGCAAGAGCGCAAGGATTAACGGTCAACGGTACAATTGACGAGCGCAAGGATTTTAATCGATCTGCTTATGGCGCATCTCGTTTATTAAGTCGGGTTTGTATTCCTGAGGCAAAAAGAATTTTAAATGCACATCATTTAACATACAATGAATCAGATTTATGGTTTCGTTTGTTCGTATTGCACGTTTATCATGCGGGCGCAATGAATGTGAGTGCTGTTGTTAACAAAATTAATCCAACATTTGGAAGCCAAGAATTAATTACTCAGATGTGGCAAACTTCAGCCGCAGACTTTGGCAACAATTCTCAAAATTATACGCAATTGGCTTTGGCTTCCCAGCTCATTTTACATGAGATGATTTATGAGCATTGTGAAGAGATTTTTGATTGTGTGGCATTTTCTCAATTGAGATAAGAATTTTAATCAAACAAAAGAGGCTTATCTAACTAGATAAGCCTCTTTTGTTTTTATGATAATCACAATGTCATATTCCCAATCTTTCCCGAAAGTTCTTTGACCGCAACATCCATTGCTTGTTTCAATATGTTTTCTTTGCCATTTTTAGCTTTAATTACGATTTTACTTCCGTTTTCATCCATTTCAAACGTGACGTATTTAATCAAATAAATCATCTTTTGTTCGTCTTCAAATTCGAAAGAAGTCAAATCTATTCCTTCAAAATTAACGAAAGCAGTAATGCCTTTTTTACCAAAGATTTCACATCCTTTAGGAATAGCTAGTTTCTTCCCAGCTTGCGGAATAAAGTTCATTGAACTAAATCCAGCCAACCCATTTTTATCCAAATCAACTTTCGCCATTCCCATTGACAACAAGCTTTTAAAACCTTCCGCTAGTGTTCTGCCGCTTTTCCCTAATCCTACATAGACATTGAAATCTGAGATTCCTTCGTACGCATTCGGTTCGCCAACCATTACAGCAGCAACTTCGCCATTTAACAATCCCGCCAAACCATCACTACCACCCAATGCCATAGCCATTTGAGCTTCACTACCTAACATATCCATCAAATCCGCCATAGCTCCTGGAGAATATTCATCCATAAAAGCTTGAACTTTTTTCATGTCGATATTCACAGACAAACCAATTTTAGGATTTCCCGTACCTAATTTTGAAACAATTGATGCTCCACCATCCTTTTTAAAGAACATTTTGCTTTTCAATAAATCAGAAAAATAATTTTTCGTTTCAATTACTATGGCTCCATTCTCAAAAGCCATTGTTGTTTGCATATATGAATCAGCAACTAATTCTTTGATACTTTTTTGTTTGTCAGCGCTTAAATCTGATAAATCAGTATTGGATGTTGCATATAAATTAGCAATGCTCATTCCTAAAACAACATCGCCTTTAGTATTAAGGATTTCATCAATTTTACCTTCAGAAACGTCCTCAGTTACTTTTTCAAACGCTTCTGTTAATAATTTCTTTCCATCAAATTCAGCTTTCTTAGAAATTAAGATTGCCAAATTATTTCTAATCCCAAAACTCACATCACCACTTTGAAGAAATTGAATATCGCCTGATTTTTCAATATCAAATCCTTGTTGAGTCAACTTTTGTGTTAACGAATCAGCATTTACCACCTCAAAAAACGCATAACTTGTTTCTGGTGTTCCATCTTCTAATAAAGGTCCTTCTAAAGCAAAATAAACTGGTGTTTCCGTTTTCAAACTTTGTTGGAATGACTCCAACTCTTTTGAAATGACTAGACCAAATTTTGGGATTTTTTTGTACTCCGTTTTATTTAAAATTGTGTTGATATCTGCCTTCCCAAAAGCAATTATCTTTTCGTTTCCGTTCAAAAATGCAGACAAATATTCTTGTAAAGGTCGGCCGTCTTTGTTTCCTCCACAGGAAATAAATACAAGGGTTAAAATAAAAATTCCAAAAATCTTTTTCATGGTTAAATAATTAGGTCTAAAATGATGAATAGTAAAAATACATAAAATTTAATTCAACCCGACATAGCATTTAGTGTGCCAACTTCCTTAAATTTGAACATGCATTTAATTGAACCTTTTTACCTCTGGAGAACAGACTATATAGCTTCGGAAGATTCATTATCTCCCTTTTTCGAAAGAGAATATAGTGAGTTTGAATTCAAAAACTCTGTATATGATTTTTACATCCACCCCCAATGGGATACAATTGGTTCACCCACGCTTTTCATCAAAATACTTTATGTAGAATATGACGAATCATTTGCCATAATCGAACTTATTGGTGAATGGAACGATGCCATTGAAAATGATATCATGACTTTCAAAAGAGATATCATAGACCCAATGATTGACGAAGGAATAACAAAATTTATACTAATTGGTGAAAACGTCTTGAATTATCATTACTCCGACGATTGTTATTATGAAGAATGGTTTGATGATGTAGAAGAAGGATGGATTGCAATGGTTAATTTTCACGATCACGTCACCAAGGAGTTTGAGAAAATGAACATTGATCATTATTTCGCTATGGGTGGTGAATTAGATGATATCGAATGGAGAACCTATCAACCCTATCAATTTTACAAGAAAGTAAATGACTTGTTAACGAAAAGATTAACTTGAGAAAATAAATTACAAATTGTAATTATCAAATTATTTCTGAATCATAATTTTTGCAGACATCGCTTTGTTATTTACAAAGAAGTTCGCAATATAAATTCCATTTTTTAAATCTGAAGGCAAAGCAATACTTTGATTATTTTGACCAATTTGAGCTGTACCTAATTCTGAATGAAATACAGAACGTCCATTCATATCAACAAGATTTAGAACCATTTCACCAACACTCAATGTAGTAAAACTAAACACAGCGCTATTCTTTTCTGGAGAATAACCGATAGTAAAATTCGATTCATTAGCTGTTTGGTCTACCAATCCTAAAGGAGAACCTATGATATGTTGTGATAAATAGATAATATCACCTGAACTTGAACTACTACCATTCGCACTGTTAGAAGCAACATAAAAAGTAACATCTCCAACATTAGTTGCTGGTGCTGTCCAGTTCCAAGTCCAAATTGTTGTTGTACTTGAATTACTTGCTAAAGTATGATTAGCGTAAAATCTCGAATTAGCTGAATTTATCCCAGTGCTTCCTGCAACTCCAGCAAAAGTACCTGCCATAACATTAGCACTAGATAATACTGTTGATTGAAACCCTTTTTTTACTGGATTTGATGTTTTTATTAATGTAACGGAATAAGTTGTCCCAGGAACATAAGAAGTAACAGGGGTGACACCATCTAAAACAGTTAAATTATTCTCAGTGTCTCCATTTTGCGCAGTTCCTGTATGACAGGCAATACAAGTTGCTTCTCCAGGAGCTCCTGTTTTTCCACCAGCTTCACCAGCCGAATGTTTCGTGTGTCCATTTTTTGCGAAATACTTTTCAATTTTAACATCTCCTGATTTTTGAAAAGAAACAGCTCCAATGATTATTAGAGCTGCTAAAGTTAAGATGTGATTTTTTTTCATATAATTTCACAAAATAGTAAATGACATACTAACGAAACAATTAGCGTGAAAAATAAATAGTTACAAGTTGCAAATTACTTTTAACTAGCAACTTGTAATTATCAAATTATTTCTGAATCATAATTTTTGCAGACATCGCTTTGTTATTTACAAAGAAGTTCGCAATATAAATTCCATTTTTTAAATCAGAAGGCAAAGCAATACTTTGATTATTCTGACCAATTTGTGCAGTTCCAAGTTCAGAATGGAAAACTGAACGACCATTCATGTCAACAAGGTTTAATAACATTTCACCAACACTTAATGTTGTAAAACTAAGCACAACGCTATTATTCTCTTGAGAATATCCAACTGTAAAATTTGATTGATTATCCGTTTGCTCTACCAATCCTAAAGTTGACGTAATCACGTGCTGAGATAAATAAATTACATCTCCTGCAGTGGTAGTACTACTATTGGTTTTATTGGTAGCAACATAAAAAGTAATATCTCCCATATCCAGTGAAGGTGCTGTCCAAGACCATCCCCATAAAGATGTTGCGTTAGTATTACTTGTCGCTGTATGATTAGCGTAACTTTTTGAACTTGCAGTATTAATCGCTGTATTTCCAGCTGTACCAGTAAAGGTACCAGCCATAACACCACTAGAAGTCAAAGCTGTTGCTTGAAATCCTTTTTTCGCAGGACTAGAAGTCATCATTAAAGCTACAGAATAGGTTGTCCCTGGAACGTAAGCAGTAATTGGAGTAACACCTGACAAAACAGTTAAATTGTTTTCAGTTGTTCCGTCTTGTGGAGTTCCTGTATGACAAGCAGTACAATTTTGTTCTCCCGGAGCACCAGTTTTTCCACCAGCAACACCACCGGAAAATTTCGTGTGTCCATTTATTGCGAAATACTTTTCAATCTTAAAATCTCCTGATTTTTGAAAAGACAATGCTCCAATTAGTATAGAAGCGGCAATAGGAAGAATGTAGATTTTTTTCATAGTTTAATTTGTTTTATAATTGCGAAGATAGAGATTTAATTATTCAATTTTCCTTGGTCTAACCAACAAGAAAATTGTTGAATTAAAGAATCGTTTAATGCTGGCCCGCCTAAAGGCATTAATTGAGGAGAGCCATTGATTGCACTTAATATTGCCGTAGCGTTTGTAGATATGTTCGTGTGATTAGTAAATGTGTACCCAGTACTATTTCCAATATCATGACAACCAATGCAATTAGCAACAATCATAGGCTCTATTTGAGTTGCAAAACGCACAGTATCAATGCAATTTGGATCAACAACTTCCACAGGTACTTTTTCTTTTTTACAAGAATAGACAAGTGAAGACGCAATCACAAGAACAAAAACATATATAAAGTGCTGATATTTCATTATTTTTTAATAAAAAGTGGGTTAAAAGTAAACCAAGATAATGCAGGAAAAAACGATATTGGAGCTAGAATAAAATAGTAATAATCTTTGTAAAGTTCAGCATTTTCATTTTTGAATACTAAAGTCGTGTCAACAGTAAACATAAACATTAAGGCAAGTAATATTGACACTCCGCATAATAGAAAGCTTACAATGAATGATACGATATTCTCTTTTTTCACAATTTTCAAGAAAGCAAAATAAACAAAACACGTTATCATTCCAATTAACAAATTAAAGCTAAGAAGATAAATAAAAGATGCTTTTTCAGTGAAATCTACTTCTAGAGGCGAATACTTGAATACAAAAATGTATGCAACGCTAATTAAAGTCCCAAAAATACTTGCAGTGAGTCCTGCGAAAAAAATGTTTCTAAACATAATTTTTATTTTTTAAGCACTGGTATAGAATAACTAATATTCATAACATCTGGAACGGCATCACTTTTTTTACCAACCTTGAAATCCATTCTGTTAACTCCAAAACTTCCACTAAACGTATATCCCGATCCAACTTTAGATGCTTTCAACGGAATACTCTTATCTTTTGTAATTCCTTTAATAGTCAATTTACCTGTGACTGAATAATCAGAACCAGATTTCACAACTTTAGATGAAGTAAATTTAATGTCTGGATATTTTGCAGCATCAAACCATTCTGCTGTTAGCGCCTTTTTATTCATCATTCCATTTCCAGTAGAAATTGACGATACAACAAAAGTCAAGTCAAATTTAGAATTTGCTAAATCAGTTTCATCAAATTTAATTGTTCCTTTCATTGTTTTAAAAATGCCACTTGGGTCTTTACTTTTAAATGCAATTGAATGGCCTTCAGCAATTTTAAAATCTTGATTAGGTGTTACGTATACAGCAGAAGTCAATAGTATTGTTGCTGCTAATAGGGGGTAAAATAAATTTTTCATACTCTTTTAATAATAATTATTTAGACAAAGATAACACAATTTAGAAATATCTACCGTGGTATATAATAAATATTCTATTCTCTTTCGAATTTTCTGCCAATACAAAAACCTAGCCTAAATTGACCTTTTAACCAATCTTCAGTTGTTTGTGTAATAAATTGAACATCACCAAACCCTTTAGAATTGGTAAAATTAACAGTAAAATTATGACCGAAAGTAATCCATTCAAAAGCGACACCTAAACTATTAGTGGAAGCGGTGCGAATCGTTTGGTCCTCTAATGTATGATAATATTCAACTAATATTGCCATTTTAGTGTTTAGTGCAAATCTTAATGCTCCACCAAGTGCAAAAATTGTATTTACATCATCAGCAGCGACATAGTTTCTATGAACCAAAGTTGGCATCAAGGCTAAACTCAATCTTTTACCAAACTTTCTAGCAAAATTTAATTGGGTTGAATATGCTAAGCGATGTTCCCATTTTGGAAAATTACTAACTTGAGACACATCTGAAGACGCAGTCATATACGTACCATTCATTGTTGCTACTGCAGAAAGTGAAAATGGAAATCCTTTTTTTTCTTGTTGAAAAATTCTGTATTTGACAAAACCATCCATTAGTGATCGATATGGGGCACCGGTACCTTTACTCCTTCCAAATCCAATCATTAATTTGTCTGAGATTCCATACTCCAAAGCCATTCGAATATCGGCCAAATTATCGAAACCAAACATTGTTTGAACTCCACCGTCTGAACCAGCAAGATCACCAAAACGGTGCTCTATTCTAAATTCACACACTCCTTTACGCAAAGTTTCTATCGAATGTCCACTAATAACTCTAGTAGAGTGAAAAGTGTCTTCTACTCGATTTGTGTCTTCTTCCTCTTCGTAGTATGTTTCTTCTTCAACATAAGTAGAATCAACTTCTGTCTCTTGGGCAAACATTCCAAATGAAAAGCAAGAAATTGCAATAAAAATTGTAAAGGTGATTTTCATAAAATATAGTTATTAGCTAAAACCAAATTTACTTTTTTAAATTAAAAAATACCGCTAAACCAAAAGAAAAAATTATATTTTAATATTATTTCTTTTATCATTCTATGTTTAAATAACTAAAAATGTAATTTGTACCTTTGGATAACGAATTATTAAATGAATGGTTGTTTTAAATAGATTGTAATTTTTAACAAACAAGAAAATCCATTATGACCAAAAAAGAATTACGTTCATTATTTAAGCAAAAAAGAGTTGAAATCTCTCCAGCTGAATTAGATAATAAATCAGAAATGATATGTAATTGTTTATTTTCAAAATTCCAATTATCAAACAAAACAATCAGTCTTTTTTTACCGATTGATCACCAAAAGGAAATTAACACCTATTCAATTTTAGAAAAAGGCTTGAGCTTGGATGTTAAAATTGCTTTGCCCAAAACAATATCTCAATCAGACAACCTAAAGCATTATCTCTATGATTCAATGGCACAATTAGCGCTAAATTCATATGGAATACCAGAACCAACAGATGGCATCCTTGTTAAGCCTAATCAATTTGATTACGTTCTTGTTCCATTATTAGCTGTGGATAAGTCAGGCTTTAGAATAGGTTATGGAAAAGGTTATTACGATCGTTTTTTAAAGAAATGTTCTTCAAATTGCATCTTCATTGGCCTACATTTATTTGAGGAGTTCAGTGAAATTGATGATTTAAATAAATATGATATTCCCTTGGATTACTGTATCACTCCAACCCAAATAATTCACTTTGACAACAAATAAAAATCAAGGAAAATTTCATCTTTTAGCTATATTTCTGATTCCAGGATTCTTAGTAACCTTCTTTTTTTCTTCAAGTTGGAATTGGATTTTTCTATATCTTGGAATCGCTTCATTTGTACTTTTTTTCATTTTTAGAAAAAAATAAGCGTAAATTTAAACAACAGAAGTTTTTTTTTATGAATTCTATGTTGCGGGTTTCACTCATACTATTATGGTTTTTAGCAGGTTCTATAAAGGCTCCTGACCCAATTGTTGTACGTGGAGTATTTGGCGTACGTATTGCTTTTCAATCCAATTCGCAAATCACTATGTTCGTTTGTTTTCTCAATAACGGAAGAGTTTTGAGTAATAGACGTATTTTAACCGAAACAGAATTCATCAATATAGCATCTGGCAATTGGCCGAGTATCTATAACCCAGAGCGAATTAATTATTTCGAACAACGCAATCTTCAGTGCGGAATGATAGTCGATACTTTTTCATTCAAGGAATCCACTTATTGCATACCCTTTGATTCACTTTGGAAGATTCGTTTTTCAACTTACCCTTATCGCACAATGAATGATGAAGGGTGGAGCAGTAAATTATTTCGGCCTTCTCCGAAACAAGAAATGTACTTATTCAATAATTATGGTGTTAGAAACGTAGACGCAGATTTCTTCCTTGATTCCAATTTCTGGAATATTCTTTCTGACGTTCAAGATCCTGTTTGGGTCGAGAATTACAAGTCGTTAAAGTAATTTTTATTTATTCAACAACTATTAACTTCGCTCGTTTTGAACTAGTTTTTCCTGCCAACACCAAAGTGTAAACTCCAGATGCCATTGACAAGTTTATGGTTCCATTCTCAGGTTGTTTCGCATATATCAACGATCCTTTCAAGTCATAAATCTCAATGTCAATAACCTCCTCACCAAATTGAATGATATCTTTCGCAGGATTAGGATAGAAAAACAAATTTTCAGATAACATATCTTCTATTCCTAAAACGCCTAAATAAACAGAATCAATAATTGAACAACCGTTGTCATCCATTACAGTTGCAGTATACCATCCTGGATTAAGATAAACAGCCATTTCACCAGTTTGAGAATTTGGGTCATTCCATGTTGTCAAATATGGCAATGTCCCACCAGTTATAGCTACTTCAGCGATTCCATCTAGACTTGTTAATCCAGAAGCAGAAGTACCTGAAATCGTCAGGGATAAAGCAGTTGGTTCTACGATAGTAACTGACTGATTTACACTCAAACATCCATTTTGATCTTGAATATATAAATCATACGTATTAGGAGATAATCCTGTCACCACATTGTTCAAACTACTGTTCCCATTGTAAAAATAGTTGAGTGGTTCGGTTCCGCCTGATCCTGTAAAAGAAATTGTTCCATCATTTAAATCAAAACATGTTACATCAGAAGCGATTGCTGTGAATCCAAGTGAATCAGGTTGAGTAATCGTAAATGCTATTGAATCCATACAAGGACGTCCATCTTGAGCAAGAACATAATAGTCACCTGCTGGCAATCCTATTATCGTATCGTTCGTTTCACCTGTTGACCAAATAAATGTTACGGGCAGTGTTGCTTGATCGTAATAAACAATTGCAGATCCTGACAAATCTCCAAAGCACAATTCAATATTTTCAAACGTAAGGGAATCAATTACTGGAGGTGGAGATGGAACGAAAACTGAATCAACTACTACACAGCCATCTAAGTGAGTAATAATCACACTACTCCACCCTTCTGGTAAAGATGAATTCGGTTTAGTCGTGATACCGTTATCCCAAAGAAAAACACATCCAGAAAACATACAATAACAACCTGTTGAATTTAAAGTAGCCATTCCATTCGAATCACCAATACAAGTTGGAGGAACAATTCCACCAAAAGAAATAACATATGGGTCAACCAAATTGATTGTTCTAATCTCATAACAACCCAATGAGTTGGTAACCTGGACCCAGTATGAACCTGCTGCTATATTTTGGATACTTGATTCAGTGCTTCCAGTAGACCAGAAATAAGTATAAGGAGATGCTCCTGCCAATCCAAGGCTAATGCTACCATTTGCAAAGCCATTACAATTTGGATTAAGTGCATTAACGCTAGAAATAACGGACCCAAATCCACAATCAACCGATTCGAGATTATATATTCCATCCGTATTAGTTCCCAAATAACTTCCCCAAGCAATACCTGAATTTGGAAGTATCGAACTCAATTCATGGCGATAAACATAAATACCTTTCCAACCCATAGGGTTTAAACTGTCTTTTTTCACTGAATAGACTAAATCCATTAATCCATCATTGTCCAAATCAGTGAAAAGTGGCGTTGAGCCGATTGTTACACCAGTCCTAGTTTGATCAAGTGTATTGATTGAATTAGTAGCAAAATCAATTGACTCTATTCGACTTTTAAAACAGCCGCCTTCAAAATAAGTAATAGAATAAATTCCTTCATCTCGTCCATTATTATCAAGATCAGCAGCATTTGCTGAAGCAAAATCAATTGCACCTAAACTATCAATAAAACTTACTGAGCCATCTTCACCATTTAACATTACCTGATAATAATCTGAGTAAGATGGTGCTATTCCTTTGAATAAAACCAATAAAATATCAGGAGTCAAATCCCCTGTAAAATTCCCAATTACAGGTTCAGCACTTGATTCTGTCCCTGGTTTTTGATACGTCCATATTGGCGCCCACGTTTCACCAGCGATCTTTGTTACAAGCCCATCGAACGATTGAATAATGATATCATAAACACCAGAATTCTTTTTATGTATTGCTGCTGGCGCCACGAAACCTTTATTTGGATCGCTTCCTAAAATAATTGAACCTGTAAGATCACCTAGTAAAAGGTCATCTAATAAAGCAGCATAAAAATGGCCACCAAAATTTTCACCTCCCGTTCCATACAATATCCATTGATTCCCATCATTCTGAATATCTTCAACGATAACAGAACAATAAATTTCTGCGCTATCTGGGACGACAGCACGAACAATAAGATCACCCGTAAGGGCACTTACAACCATTAAATATCCTGGAGGTCTGTCAGTTTCCCAAGCAGGAGCTGCATGGTCTCCACCATTAGAAACTAGAATATCTGGATAAGTATCACCGTCAACATCATGAATAAATTGAGGATTATAAAAATTATAAAGTCCACTGTCAGCAGGATTGGTGCCATACGGAAAATAATCCCAAAGCAAATCACCATTAGTCCCGTTTATTGCCAAAAGCTGAGCCTCACGTCCTACAATAATAACATCATCAATTCCATCTGCGGTAAGATCTTGAAATATTGCACTACCAAAAACTTCATTTCGTGATGATCTTTTCCACAGCAATGAACCATCGACCCCATTGTAAGCCATTATACCATTATTACTAAAAACACCATCAGTTCCACCACCAATAACGATATCCAATACACCATCTCCATTTAGGTCAGAAGAACGAGGAGACGAAAGAGTTGGAATTGAATCGGTAAAAGCCTGCCAATTCTGTGCGTTTGCATTTACTGATAGAATAATAAATAATGATACAAAAAAGCCTCTCATGATGATTATTTTTTAATAAGCAAAGTTATGAAAATCTGAATATGAAGCAAATTTATCTTTTGTACAGCAAAAAGGAAAACAATTTCAACAAACGTAAAGCTCTAAATTACAATATTTTAACTTCTGTCCTTCTATTGTCTTGATGCAATTCCTCGGGACACTCAACATTGTTCTTGCAACGGTTGATCAATTGTGTTTCACCGTATCCTTTTGCAATAATTTTTGCTTTCTTCACACCTTTTGTATACAAATAGTCTACACAACTTTGAGCACGTGCTTGAGACAATTTCAAATTATAAGCATCACTTCCTCGAGCATCCGTATGCGAACTCAATTCAATTTTTAAATCATTTTTGATGATGAAATCAGCCAGTTTATCCAAGGCAAGTTTACTTTCTGGACGTAAAGTCGATTTGTTCAAGTCATAAAAAATATTTTCCAATTTGAATTTGTCACCTTTCACTATAGGAGGTAGTTTCAATTCCAAATCAAAAATCTTATCATTTTCATTAGCGCTGTTAAAAGCTACATTATCGTCCACAAATCCTTTTTTCGAAGCATGTGCCCAATACGTTTTGTTGCGATCAACCTTAATAATAACAATTCCTGTTTCATCAGTGTACAAAATTGATTCTTTGTTAAGGACGTAATCTGTGATAGTTGTTTTGGCGTATTCAATTATTTTGTTAGTACCAAGCTCTACAACGCGCAATCGTACTTGAAGAGTCGTTGGTTTTAAAGGTAGTTCACAATAAAACGTTGTGTCTTTTTTTAATCCTTGCGTGCTTATCAAGCCTTCAGTAATTAGAACGAATTCATCTTTAGAAGTTGTAATCCTATAACGATTTCCTTTTTCCAATTTCGTATGATACTGTCCAAATTCATTCGTGATTATTGTATCTCTTTCACCTGCAGTTTCGTTCAAAATATATACAGGATGCGAAGGAATAGATTCTTTCTCAGTATATGCAGCGTAAACAATTCCTTGCAAGTAAATTTCCATAGGAACATATTTGAATGCATAGAGTCTATCAATGTTATCTGCACGATTACTAGAAAAGAATCCCTTCGTATTTGAACTATCTAGAATTAATCCAAAATCATCATAAGAAGTATTTATTGGATAACCGCTGTTTTTTGGTTTCATTCCTGATCCAAGTTCGTAAGAAAAAATATCTAACCCGCCCAATCCAAAATGTCCAGCGGATGCAAAATAAAGTACATTTTCTGTTACAAAAGGAAAAAGATCGTTTTGATTCGTATTGACATTTGGTCCAAGATTAACTGGCGCAGCCCAATTACCATTTTTATCTATTCTACTTGAATAAAGATCCGCTAATCCACTTCCACCTTCTTTATCGCAGGAGAAATAAATGACTTGATCATTTTCGGCAAAAACAGCGTGACCTGTATTGTATTTGCTTGCATTATTAAATGGAAATGCTTTTGGCTCAGTCCATTCGTTATTTATCAAGTTGGAAAAATAGAGGGAAAAACGAACGACATCACTGCCTTTTACTTTTTCAATTGAATTACGTGTAATCACCATTTGGTCTCCTTTCGAATTAAAACTAACGGGACCATCGTGTGCTTTAGTTATGAATTCATCTCGTAATAATTGACTTTTACCAGTAGTCGAATCGCTCGTCAATTCAGCAATTTTGATGTTCAAATAATAGCTGTCATCCCAACCATATTCTGTGTGAATAGCTTTTGTATTAGCTGATTTTGTAGCATAATACAAATGATTTTTATGCATAGCTGGAGCAAAATCTCCCATATCTGAATTGAGATCCAATGGATAAATTCGATAACGCAATGAATCTTCTAGCAGAGAATTCAAATTTGCGTTATCCTCTACTATTTTTTTAAAGAATTGATTACTTGTAAATAAGTTGCTACTTTCCAATGATAGATTAAACGCACTGGAGTAATCCTTCAAGTATCTATGGGCTTGTATCAACCATTCACGGTCTTTTTCATTGAGCTTATTAAGCGCTTGCAGTTTTGTATAATAATAACAACTTTTCTTCATTCTGAATAGTTGAAAATTCGAAATTGCAGCTCTTCGGATATTTTCTATTCCCGATGATTCTATTGATTTATTTTTTAAATATTTATCGGCCAATTCATCGTACATATCTACACACATAGCATATTCCATGCGCATAAATCGTTCATCTGCAATTTTTTGTTTTAATTGACCAGTTACATTAAGTGAACTGAAGAAAACCAGTAGGAATATAGTGAAACGCATATTAAAAATACCTTGGAGATGTGTAAACTGAACGTTTTGGTTGAATGTCGTATTGCAAAATTAGCTCATGTGACCCTGACTGGTATTTTCTCAGTCCATTAATTGGGAAATCATACACATAGCCAATGTTCAATTTGTTCTTTATATGATAAACAACGTTAACTCCCATTGCTTCATGAAAGCGGTACATTAAACCTGTCCAAATTCGTTCATACATGAACAAACTCAAATTAACATCTGCTGTCAAAGGTGCACCTGGTGTATATTTTACCAATGCAGAGGGTTTCAATTTAAGCACGCTATTTAAATCGAATACATAGCCGCCTGAAATGAAAAAGTGACGCGTATTTAGCGTATGTAAAATATCATTCACATCAATAGAAGTTGCTTGGAGCAAACGAGGAACTGAAATTCCGAAATAGTGTTTTTTACCATAATAGAAAATTCCTGCACCTATGTTAGGTTTAGTTACTGAAAGTGCTTGACCGAAATAAGGATCAGTTACATCATTTACAAGTGATTGAGAAAAATCATAACTCAAAGCATCAAAACCAAAGGATAATCCAATGGCTAATCTACTTTTTTTCTTGTTAACCTGAATACTAGAACTTACATCGGCATATGCTGATGTTCTATTTCTATCTCCAATTTGATCGTGTATGAAATGGCCACCTATCCCAACTGATTTCTTCATAATTGGGCTATGTGCACTGAACCACTGAGAAGTTGGTGCTCCTTTGAAATTGACCCACTGAAAACGTCCTATAGCAACCATAGAAAGGGCATCCCTACTACCTGCATACGCTGGATTGAAAGAGAGTGGGTTGTACATATACAACGACATTTGTTCGTCTTGTTGAGCGTGTGTTCCAAAACTCAAAAAACATAAATAAAGGAATGGGAGTAACTTTTTCATTTTTCTATTCTATTAATATTGGACCTCCACATAACCTTTGTAATCATTTTGTTCCGCATTGTTTAAGCGGATGATAAAGAAATAAGTACCAACTGGAACTTTGCTTTCTCCATCTACAGTGAATCCCTTGTTGACTGTACCGTCCCAATCGTTGTTATAAGGCGATGCGAAATAAACCATATTTCCCCATCGGTTGTACACTTCAACTTCTGCATTTTCAAAATTTTCAATACCATTGATTACCCATAAATCATTGTGAAAATCTGTGTCAGGGGTGAATAGAGTTGGAATAAATAAACAATCTGCATTGTATTCTACTAATACATAAGCTGAATCACTTGCACTGCAACCATTTGTATCTGTCACATAAACTGTATACCAACCTGTCTGAAAAACTTGAGCTGAGTTGATTGTGACGTTTGCGGTGCTTGCTGTAAAATCATTTGGGCCAATCCAGATAAACGATTCTCCACTTGAAGACAATAAGAGAATAGGTTCTCCTGGACAAACGATGGAGTCACCTGTTGAAGCCGTTGCTAAATTGTCAGAATCTATATCAATAAAAATACTATCCTCTGCATTACAGCCATTCAGGTCAGATCCGTTAACAAAATACCAGCCTTGGTTAATTTCTAAAGCATTCGACAAGGTTGCACCAGCACTTGAGGAAGTGTATCCATCAGGACCTATCCAACTATAATTTGTAGCACCGCTTGCATACAATGAAATAATTCCATTTTCACAAATAACCGCACTTGAACCAACTGGAAAAATATTTACTGGAGGAAGTGTTATAGCCTGAACAAAAATAGAATCACTATTTGAGCAACCATTAATGTCAATTGCATTAACAACATAATATCCAGACATTAATGTTGTAATATTTGTAATACTGATTGGGGAACCATTAGTTGAATAACCATTTGGTCCAGTCCAAGAATAAGAAGATGCACCTGTTACTGTTAATTCGAATGAATCTCCAAGGCAAATCAATGAATCGCTATCGTCTATACCAATTAAAAGATCTGGAGGTGCCAATATGGTAATTGTTTGACATTGTGTCGGTCCTGAACATCCAGCAAGTGTAGCATATACGCAATAATTACCTCCATCAGTTGCATCAACATCCAAAATATTTATAGTTGGAGAACTAGAACTGAAACCATTTGGTCCAGACCAAGTGAATGTTGCGAAAGGGTCTGAATAACTTACAATTAATTCAATATCGCTCAATAAACAAGGATCGGCATCATCAACAACAATTGTCGGTAAAGATGGTGCCCCTGGGTTGATTACATTAAAAGGTCCGAAATCACTGTCACATAAATTGCCGTCTATTACATTTAAGAAATAAACGCCCGCAGGAATATTAATTAAGTTCGCTACATTACCAACAGTTGTTCCTCCACCATTTGTCCAAGTATAAGATAGACTTGGAACTCCGGTTGCAATAGTGCCACTTAATGAACCATTTGAAGAGCCACAATTAGCGTTGGCTGATGTTGGTTGAACCGAAAGTGTTGGATTGGCGTTTACCGTAACGAGCACATTGGCAGTTCCTGTACATCCTAAGCTAGTACCTGTAACAGTATAACTTGTATTGCTCAGAGGAGAAACATTCAAATTTGCACCTAATGGTCCTGTATTCCAAGAGTAAGTACTTGCCCCTGTTGCATTAAGATTAGCAGATGATCCGCTACAAATTGCTACAGGATTTCCGCTATTAATCGAAAGTACAGGATTCGGATTTACAGTAACTGTTACGTCCAACATTTGTTTATATCCGCATAAACCAGAGACTTCACAATAATAAGTTTGAGTTGTTGCAGGAGAAACACTTACAGTTTGTGTCGTAGCACCATTATGTTGCCAAGCATACGAAGTAGCACCTGGCGGGGCGGTTAAGGTAACCGATTGACCTGCACAAATTGCAGGAACATTTGCAATATCAGGAAATTGAACTCCTGATTGCGCTGTTATGGTGTAATTACATATATCTCCAGCATATCCATCAACCATAAGGTAATAATCGTTACCAATAGTCAGATTGTTTGCTGTAATTGTAAATCCTGTGCTACTCTCTTCAAAATTTGATACAGGTACAAATGCAGCACAATTGGTTCCAGAGAAAATTTGCATTTGAATTCCTCCTGAAGGGTAATTTCCTACCCAACAATCAAATATTGAAACTTGCAATGTGGCTGTGATTGATGAGGCAGTGAATTTAATCCATGAATTATTGTTGATGATTACGTCGAACGCGGGAGCGCCTGTTCCCCATGCACCACTTTGTCCAAAAATACCTCCTGAATTTACGCCATCAACTAGATTAACACCATTGATATCTTCATTGTTTCCATGCATGTTTCCAGGTCTATCTGCAGTATATGCAGCACTTGTTGAAGCACTATATCCATTTATATCACAGATATAAAGAGCATTTGCACAGTTATCATTTGTAGCAGTAGTGACACAAAAACCAAAAGCTCCAGAAGAACTTCCCCATCCAAAATACCTTAAATAGACTGTTGAACCAGGTGTAAGACCCGAGCTTGAAATCAAAGGCATGAAATCATTAGCAACCGGGCCAGGATAACCTACATTATCATCTGAACAAGCAATCTGAGTTAAAGCAGCGCACGTACCAGAATATAATACCATAACACCGTCTGTAATTGAGCCAGCTCCCATATTTGGTTCTGGAGTTATATGGATCGTTCCAGATGAAGGAACTGTTATTGCAAACCAAATATCTTTTGAAGTTGAACTAAACCCACCTTGTTGTGGAGCACTTCCTCCAACACAACCTGAAGGGGTTGGTGCTGTCATACTTGCTGTAGCACCTATTGTGGTGAATTCTAAATATTGACAATTACTTGTAACTGGAGGGATTTGTACAGCATTGCACGCTTCGTCATTTATAGGGGCTGCTGTTGATGTTCCACTTACACAGATTTGAAAATTTCCAGTTGTACCTGCATAATAATCATAGGTTCTGACGTAATATGTTTGTCCAGCGACTAGTCCTACCAATAGTATCGTTTCGTCCTGACCTGTAAATGTATTATCTTGACAGAACAAAGAGCTTAAAGATGCACACGTTCCGCTATAGACTTGAATAACCATATCCAATGCACTCAAGGGATGAACAGTTAGGGTTTGAACGGCATTCGTTGCGACAAATTTATACCACACATCATCGTCAGAAGTACCTGAACAACCTGGACTTGATTGTGTTGCACCATTGGATGTTCCATTAGTATAAACACAAGCAGTGTTCACTGAAAGTGTAGTCGCTCCGGCACAATTGTCATTAGCAGGCGCTGTTGGAGGATTTGTCACACAAATCGTGAAATTTCCTGATCCAGTTCCAATTCCATAATGATAAACTCGAATTCTGTAAACCACTCCAATTGAAAGCCCTGAGTAATTTATGGTTTCAGTGACTGCAGACCCAAAATCATCTTTACAGACCAATGAAACTAGGGCAGCACAAGATCCTGAAAACAGTTGAACAACAGGGTCAAACGTTGCACCGGCAGTAACAGTTATTTGATGTGAAGCATTCGTAGCTGTAAATTGGTACCAAACATCATCGTCAGCATTTCCAGTACATCCAGGAATAGTTTGAGTCGCGCCGATAGTCGTTCCAGAAATTGGTACTGAACAATTAGCCGTTACAGAAATTAAAGTTGCTGCTGAACAACCGTCTGACTGAGCAAACGCAAAATTCCAATTTAATAAAACGAGAATATAAAAAATGAAAGTGATTTTCATATAGATTATTATTTGACCTGACGGAAATCGATTGGCTCGAGTTTGTAATATATTAGTAATGCTTTCAAGTCTACCGGACTAAATGAAGAATTGTTTTCACCTGAAATCTCTTGGTTTTCTACTGAAAAGATAATTTCACCTTTTTTACTGTCCTGTTTGATTTTTAATTCATAAGAATTGACACCAGGCAATGCGAATACTTCCTTTCGAAGATACTCTTGTTCGGATGCCGAAATTTCTCCATTAAAGGAATAAGCAAAAGTTTGTGCATAATAATGTTCCGAGAACAGTAATAATAGAAACAAGAAGGTGATCTTCGTCATAGCAGTATAATGTATTGATTTAGTTTGGTTCGGCAAATGTAGGGCAAAAATAAGGGCGAAACAAATATAAATCACTGAAAAATAGAAAGTTTATACAAACTAAATATGGGTTTTTATTATAATTCTTTACTAAAACGGTTAACTGTTAAGTATACTTCTTCTTCTTCTATTTATATTCAATTTTATAAAAAGGAATATTCAACCAAATACTGAATTTCCCAAACGCAAAAAACCCTTTACCAGAAAACTGAAAAGGGTTTTAAAAAGCGGCGTCGTCCCGATCTATCGGGATACTCTCCCATCCGCCAGCTGGCGGACACAGGTACCATCAACTCATATTATTGTAAAAAAAAGAAAAAGCCCACTCCTTTTGGGAATGGGCTTTTAAAAAGCGGCGTCGACTTACTCTCCCACCCTCAAAAGGGCAGTACCATCAGCGCAAGCAGGCTTAACTTCTCTGT